>NZ_JBEYFP010000113.1:0-14002 GCF_040634455.1 Kitasatospora sp. NPDC007106 | reverse complement strand
GACCTCGGCCTGGGTGCGCTGCGCGAGCATCGCCAGACCGCCCAGCAGCCGCATCCGCTGCTGCTCCAGCGGCAGCGTCGGATACCCGGTCTTGGTCACGTTGTAGCCGTCGACGACCAGGTGCACCTGAGGGATCGCCAGCAGCTGGTCGAGCAGTGCGGGGTCGTCCTCCGCCAGACCGCGGCGCGCCACGTCGTGCGGGTTGGCCGAGCCCGGCTCGACCGCCTCCACCAGGTCGGCCGGGCGCAGCTGCGCCACCGGCAGCGCCAGCTCGCGCTGCAGGCCCTGCGCCGACTGCAGCACCGTGTCGAGCAGCAGCCGCAGCCGCATGTCCTCCACGCTGCGGCCCTCGCGCGCCGACCGCCGGCCGGCCTCCGCGGCCGTCTCCAGCTCGGTGATCCGGTGCCGCAGCCGCCGGGCCTCGCCGTCCGCCGCACTGCGCTCGGCGGCCGCGGCGGCCCGCGCCGCCTCCAGCTCGGTCGCCAGCTTGCGGGCCTCGGCCTGCGCCCGCCGGGTGTCGCTCTCCAGGCTCCGGACGCGCTTGCGCAGCGACTCCGCCTCCCGGCGCACGCCCTCCGACTCGGCGCGGTGCCGGTCCAGGTCCGCGCGGGCGGCGGCGCGCACCTCCGTCAGTTCGGCCTGCAGCTTCTCCACCACCCGGGCGGCCTCGGCGGCGGCGCCCTCGGCGTCCGCCCGCTCGACCTCGTCGCCCGCCTCGACCACCAGCCGGCTCCAGCCGGCCGGGCGCAGCAGGTAGGCGGCGGCGGCCACGTCCATCGGGTCGGCGGCGGCCGGCACCGCGCCGGACTCCAGCGCCTTCACCAGGTCGGGCTGGCCGAGCCGCAGCCGATCGGCTATCCGGACGCGGAAGACCGGCTCCGCGTCCAGCGCCGCGGCCAGCGCGGTCGCCGCGTACTTGGCGCGCCGGGCCGGGGTGAACTTGGCGTACGGGCGCAGACCCGCGGGCAGTTCGCCGGGCGGGATGGCGCCGAGCGCGTCGGCGGCGATGCCCACGACCCGGCGGCGGACCCCTTCGGGCAGCGGCCGGTCCAACTGCTCGGACGGTGCGTCCCCGGCCGCGGGCTCCTGCCCGGCCCCGGCGGCGTCCGGCAGCTCCGCGTCCGCAGCGGGCTGCTGCCCCTGCGGCTCGGCCGGCCCGCTCGCTGCGTCCACCACGTCCTCGGCTCCGATTCTGGTCCCCGGGCCCGCGCGGCCGGTGGCCGCTGCCCTCGAAATGCACCGCTCTGTGCAATTGTCCCGTCTACCGTGCCCAGCCGGGCACCGCGCCACACACCCCGGCGGCGCCAGGGGCTCCACCGGGGTGTGTCGGAAGCGCGAGGCTCAGGCCTTCGGCTCGTCCTCGGCCGGCTGCTCGTCGGCACCGGCGCCGGGGCGGGCCACCAGCTCCACCTGGTCGACCGCGTTGCACCAGCGGCAGCGGACCGACTCCAGGGTCTCGCTGAGCACCTCGGTCTCCTCCACCTTGGACTCGCCGCCGAGGTCGAAGTGGAGGTACTCCACCACCCGGGCCGAGCGCGTCACGTCGAAGCGGGTGAGGTTCCCGCAGAGCGTGCAGCGCCAGCGGGTCTCGGCGGTGGGGGCGGCGATGGTCATCGGAGGTCCTCTCGGATGGTCCGGGTCCGGTCCTCCAAGCCTATTGCGTGCGGCTCTTCCGGCGGTCACCGGTCCTGAAGGGCGGACAGGTCACCCGCTTGCTGCACCCGCGGTGTCACCGCGGGTGCACCGAGGAATGCTCGCTGTCATGGCCGTCCCCGCCCCCGTCCCCGCCCCCGTGCGCGCAGCGGCGGGCCGGGACGCCGCCGCGCCGGCGCGCACGCCGGTCGTCACCTACGCGCTGATCGCGCTGAGCGCCCTCGTCCTGCTGGCCGGCCCGAGCTTCGGCCTCAATCCGCGGTACGGCACCGGCAACGCCCGCGTCTGCGCGGAGCAGCGCTTCGAGCAGCACTGGGGGGCCGTCCCCGCGGAGCTGCTCGCCAACCGGCCCCTGGACGCCGGCCGGCTGGCGACGCTGCCCCCGGCGGTGCCCGGCTGCACCGTCCCTCCCACCCCGCACAAGATCCCCTTCCTGTCGGTGCTCAGCTCGCTGTTCGTCCACGCGGGCTGGCTGCACCTGGTGGGCAACCTGCTCTTCCTCTACGTCTTCGGCCCGGACGTGGAGGAGCGCCTCGGACGGCTGCGCTTCCTCCTCTTCTATCTGGGCATCGGCTACCTGGCGACGTACGGCTGGGCACTGGCGGAGTCGGACTCCACGGAGTCGGTGCGGGCACTGGTCGGCGCCTCGGGGGCGATCGCCGGGGTGCTCGGCGGGTACCTGCGGTGCTATCCGCGGGCCCGGGTCACCGCGTTGGTGCCGGTGCTGTTCTTCCTGCCGCTGCGGTTCCCGGCCTGGCTGGTGCTCGGCCTGTGGTTCGCCCTGCAGTGGTGGCCGGTGGGCCCCGCGGTGCCGGGCGTGGCCTACCTGGTGCACGTGATCGGCTTCAGCGCGGGGTGGCTGCTCGCGCGCCCGGTGCGGCCCCGGACAGGGCAGACGCGCCGCCTGACGGCGGATACGCTGGGCGGAACCCCACACACAGGAGCCGAAGAGTGATCACCGCGATCGTCCTCATCAAGACCAGCGTCGACCGGATCCCCGAGATCGCCGAGGCGATCGCCGCGATCGAGGGCGTCAGCGAGGTCTACTCGGTGACCGGCAGCTACGACCTGGTGGCGATGGTCCGCGTCCGGCAGCACGAGGACCTCGCCGAGGTGATCCCCGGTCAGGTCAACAAGGTCCCGGGCGTCGAGCACACCGAGACCCAGATCGCCTTCCGCACCTACTCCCAGCACGACCTGGAAGCCGCCTTCGCCCTCGGCCTCGACGAGTAGGTAGGAGGGGCAGCACCCCCAGGGGCGCGTGCGCGGTTCCCCGCGCCCCTGAGTGCGTACCCCGAACGTCTCAGGCGGCCCGGTCGGTATCCGCGACGCAGCGGCCGCCCTCGTTGCGGTAGGACCAGCGGGCGCCGTCGGTGACCAGCTCGCGGACGGCGGCCAGGAAGCGGTCCACGTGCTCCTCCGGGGTGCCCGCGCCGAAGCTGACCCGGATCGCGTTGAGGCTCCGCTCCCCCGGCAGCGACGGCTCCGGCGCGCCGCACGCGGACGGCGCCGCCTCCTCCCCGCCGAGCAGCGTCCGCACCAGCGGGTGCGCGCAGAACAGGCCGTCGCGGACGCCGATGCCGTACTCGGCGGAGAGCGCCGCCGAGAAGTGCGAGCTGTTCCAGCCGCGGACGACGAAGGAGAGCACGCCCACCCGGGCGGACCGCTCGCCGAACAGGTTGAGCACCTTGACCTCGGGGATCCCGGCCAGCCCGGCGGTGAGCCGCTCGACGAGCGCCTGCTCGCGGGCCTCCAGGGCGTCGAACCCGGCCTCGGTGAGCGCCCGGCAGGCGGAGGCGATGGCGTAGGCGCCGATCACGTTGGGCGAGCCGGCCTCGTGGCGGGCCGGGCCGGTGTGCCACTCGACGGCCACCGAGCCGTCGGCCTCCCGGGCGACGGTGCGGCTGGCGCCGCCGCCCGCCAGGTAGGGCTCGGCGGCGTCGAGCCAGTCGCTGCGGCCGGCGAGCACCCCGGCGCCGAACGGCGCGTAGAGCTTGTGGCCGGAGAACGCGACCCAGTCGACGTCGAGTTCACGGACCGACAGGCGGTGGTGCGGGGCGAGCTGGGCGGCGTCCAGCACCACCCGGGCGCCGTGCCGGTGGGCGGTCTCGGTGAGTTCGGCGATCGGCCACAGTTCGCCGGTGACGTTGGAGGCGCCGGTGACGCACAGCAGGCGCGGGCCGTCCGGGGAACCGGCGGCGAGGGCGGCGTCCAGGGCGGCGACGGCCTCGGCGTGCGAGCGCGGGGCGCGCAGGTACTCGACCGTCAGACCGGCATGGCGCCAGGGCAGCAGGGAGGCATGGTGCTCGGTCTCGAAGGCGAACACCCGGGTGCCGGCGGGGAGGGCCCCGGCGAGCAGGTTGAGCGAGTCGGTGGTGGCGCGGGTGAACACCACCTGGTCGCCCGCGCGCAGGTCGAGGAAGTCGGCGACGGTGCGGCGGCTCTGCTCGAACAGGTCGGTGGAGAGCTGCGAGAGGTAGCCGGCGCCGCGGTGGACGCTGCCGTAGTAGGGGGCGTAGGCGGCGACGTCGTCCCAGACCCGCTGCAGGGCGGGGGCGCTGGCGGCGTAGTCGAGTGCGGCGTAGCCGACCTTCTCACCGGTGGCGAGCGGCACCTGGACGTCGTGGCCGAGGACGGCGAGCGGGGCGCAGAGGTCGGTGGAAAGCGACATGAGGATGCACTCCTTCACGGGGTGGGGACCCCGGGGAGCCATCGCCGGAAGTCCGCGCTTGCCACGCGGACGGTTCGCCGCACGGCCCGGTCCTCACCCAGGGCACCCCGCCACGGACGGAGGGTTGCCGGACAGCAAGCTGGGGCTTGACGCTGCCACTCATGACCTGCGCAGGACTCTAGGTGACCGCTGTGCGACGGGTCAAGCACGGCGGGGCGTGCGGGGGACCGGCCTCGGCCGGATGCCCCCGCGCGCCCCGTGCGGCTCGCCGGCGGCTCGCTACTTGTTCGTCGCCTCGGCCCAGCGCTTGAGCGTCGCCTCCGCCGCGCCCGAGTCGATGGCCGCGGCCGCCCGCTCGATCCCGGCGGCGAGCTGCTCGGCGAGCGGCGCGTCGGTGAGGTCGAGCACCGCCAGCGCGGCGGCCGTGTTGAGCAGGACGGCGTCCCGCACCGGGCCGCGCTCACCGGCGAACAGCCGCCGTGCGACGGCCGCGTTGTGCTCGGCGTCGGCCCCGCGGAGGGCTTCGATCCCGGCCAGTTCGATCCCGACGTCCCGCGGGTCGAAGTCCGCCTCGGTGACGGTGCCGTCCTTGACGATCCACACGTGCGAGGTGGTGCAGACGGTCAGTTCGTCCAGGCCGTCGTCGCCGCGGAAGACCAGTGCGGTGGCGCCGCGCCGGGCGAAGACGCCGGCGATCAGTCCGGCGAGCCGGGTGTCGAAGCAGCCGACGGCGTGCGAGGTGACCCGGGCCGGGTTGGTCAGCGGGCCGAGGATGTTGAAGGCGGTGGGCACGCCGAGCCCGGCCCGCGCGGTCGCCGCGTGCCGCATCGCGGGGTGGAACTTCGCCGCGAAGCAGAAGGTCAGGCCGACCTCCTCGGCCACCTCGGCGACCCGCCGGGCGCCGAGGTCGAGGCTGATGCCGAGCTTCTGCAGCACGTCGGAGGAGCCGGACGCGGAGGAGGAGGCCCGGTTGCCGTGCTTGACGACCTTGGCGCCGGCCGCGGCCGCGACGATCGCCGACATGGTGGAGATGTTGACGGTCTTCGCGCGGTCGCCGCCGGTGCCGACGATGTCCACGGCCGGGCCGGGGATGTGCAGCGGCTCGGCGTGCGCGTACATCGCGTCGACCAGGCCGGCGATCTCCTCGACCGTCTCGCCCTTGGCGCGCAGCGCGACCATGAAGCCGGCGACCTGCACGGGCGAGGCCTCGCCGCTCATGATCTGGTCCATCGCCCAGGCGGTGTCCGCCTCCGCGAGGTCCTCGCCGCGCAACAGTGCCGTCAGGACGTCGGGCCAGGTGCGGACCACCTGCACGGGGTCCTTGCCGCCGTTCGCAGGGTTCACGTTCACCATGGCCGACTCCAGCTCTCATCGGTAGTGCGCCGATACAAGGGACGGAGTCAGCCTAGCGAGCGGCGGCGGGCGGCCGTGCCGATCCCGCCGCCCCTTCTCTCCTGATGAGACGGGTGGTGCCGGAGGCCCGGTCAGCGGTGGGCGGGCGTCCGCTTGGCGATCCGGGCGCGGAGCAGGGTGGCGGCGGCCTCGGCGAGGGCGACCGGGTCGACCGGCTGCGCGATGGCGGCGTCGGCGCGGCTCCAGGCGGCGAGCCAGGAGTCCTGCGGCCGGCCGATCAGGACGAGCACCGGCGGGCAGCCGTAGATCTCGTCCTTGAGCTGGCGGGTGAGGCCGAGGCCGCCGGCGGGGACGGCCTCGCCGTCCAGCACGCAGAGGTCCACGCCGCCGCGCTCCAGGGCGCGGAGCACCGCCGGGGTGGTGGCGCACTCCAGGTACTCGACGGCGGGCAGGTCCGCGGCGGGCCGGCGGCCCAGGGCCAGGGTGACCTGCTCGCGGGTGTTGCGGTCGTCGCTGTAGACGAGAACGGTGAGCGTCTCGTCGGTCGTGTGCGCCATGGGCCCTGCTCCCGGGTGCTCGTCCTCTTAATATGTGCCGCTCCGAACGGCCCAGTGTGACCCGGACCACGTTCACCTCCGGATGCTACTCCGGCGGGGCCCTCCCGGTGAGTCCCTGACGCGATCTCCCTCAAGCCGCCGCGCCCGAATCTCACCCGCGCGGGGTACTCCGCCTCACCCACCCCGAACAACCGTCAGAAAACGGACACCCGGGCGGAGCAGCGCCGGACGTCCGCGCAGGCCAACGCCAGGGGGGCATACCGCACGCACCGGACACTCCGAGGAGCACCCCCCGGCGTGAAGACGGAATAAGGGACCGACATAATGTCCGTCGTGGCGACAGCAACAGCAACAGAAACCGGACACGCGCACGGAGCGGTCAACAGGCCGAACCTTGTCAGCGTCGGAACCATCGTCTGGCTGAGCTCCGAGCTGATGTTCTTCGCGGCCCTGTTCGCGATGTACTTCACGCTCCGCTCGGTCATGGGATCGGAGTTCTGGACGGAGAAGGCGGACGCCCTCAACGTGCCGTTCTCCTCGGTGAACACCACGATCCTGGTGCTCTCCTCCCTCACCTGCCAGCTCGGCGTGTTCGCCGCCGAGCGCGGTGACGTGAAGAAGCTCCGCTCGTGGTTCACGATCACCTTCGTGATGGGCGCGATCTTCATCGGCGGCCAGATCTTCGAGTACACCGAGCTGGTCAAGGTGGACGGCCTGTCGCTGTCCTCCGACCCGTACGGCACGGTGTTCTACCTGACCACCGGCTTCCACGGCCTGCACGTGACGGGTGGTCTGATCGCCTTCCTGCTGGTCCTGGGGCGGACGTACGCCGCCAGGCGGTTCACGCACGAGCAGGCCACCGCCGCGATCGTGGTGTCGTACTACTGGCACTTCGTCGACGTCGTGTGGATCGGCCTGTTCGCGACCATCTACCTGATCAAGTAAAGGCTGATCAGGTCGCTGGCCGCCGGCCGGAGAGCACCCGCCCCGCGCGGGAGCCCCGCCGACCAGTCCGCCCCGACCCGGGTACCGGCCCCGAGCAGACCGGTCCCACGGGCGCAGCCACCCAGCCGACCAGATCCTGACACCGGGGTTAATCCGTGAAAAAGCTCTCCGCACGACGGCGCCACCCACTGGCGGCGCTGGTCGTCCTACTTCTCGCCCTGGCGGCCACCGGGGGGCTGTACGCCGCGTTCGCGCCCGCCGAGAAGGCGCAGGCCGACACCTCCGCGCAGTCGCTCGCGATCGAAGAGGGCAAGAAGCTCTTCGCCGTGGGCTGCTCCTCCTGCCACGGCCTCGACGGCCAGGGCAGCTCCGACGGCCCGAGCCTGGTGGGCGTGGGCTCCGCCGCGGTCGACTTCCAGGTCGGCACCGGCCGTATGCCGGCCCAGCAGAGCGGCGCCCAGGTGCCCTCCAAGAAGGTCGTCTACTCCCAGGCGCAGATCGACCAGCTGGCCGCCTACGTGGCCTCGCTCGGCCCCGGCCCGGTCGCTCCGACCAAGGAGCAGTACACCTCCACCGACCCGAACGACGTGGCCAAGGGCGGCGAGCTCTTCCGGACCAACTGCGCCCAGTGCCACAACTTCGCGGGCAAGGGTGGCGCCCTGACGAAGGGCAAGTACGCCCCGACGCTGGAGAACACCTCCCCGAAGCACATCTACGAGGCCATGCAGACCGGCCCGCAGAACATGCCGTCGTTCCCCGACACCACCATGCCGGAGGAGCAGAAGAAGCAGATCGTGGCCTGGGTCAGCCACACCAACGACGAGCCCAACCCCGGCGGCCTGTCCCTGGGCAGCCTCGGTCCGGTGACCGAGGGCCTGTTCGGCTGGATCTTCGCCCTCGGTGCGCTCATCGTGACCGCGATCTGGGTCGCCGCCCACACCACCAAGGCCAAGAAGTCATGAGCCACGAGATGTCTGACGAGAAGCTGCCGGAGTCGCACGGCTCCGAAGGGCACGAGGCCGCCGTTCACGGCGACCCGTTCGCCGACCCCGGTCTGCCGGCCCACGAGCCGCGCCGGACCGACATCGACGAGCGCGCCGCCAAGCGCGCGGAGCGGCAGGTCTCCCTGCTGTTCATCGTCTCGATGCTCGCCACCGTGGGCTTCATCGCCTCGTACGTGGCCATCGACATCGACAAGATCGTCTACATCTTCCCGCTGGGCCACGTCAGCGCGCTGAACTTCGCGCTCGGCATGACCCTCGGTGTGGCGCTCTTCTGCATCGGCGCGGGCGCCGTCCACTGGGCGCGCACCCTGATGTCGGACCACGAGATCCCGGCCGACCGTCACCCGATCGAGGCCGACGACGAGCTGCGTGCCGACGTCATGGAGCAGTTCAGGACGGGCGCCGCGGAGTCCGGCTTCGGCCGCCGCAAGATGCTCCGCAACACCCTGATCGGCTCGATGGCCCTGGTGCCGCTCTCCGGTGTGGTGCTGCTGCGCGACCTGGGCCCGCTGCCCGAGGACAAGCTGGCGCACACCGGCTGGGAGCTGGCCACCCCGGCCAAGCCCCTCAAGCTGATCAACATGAACACCAACGAGCCGATGAAGCCCGAGGACATCGTCACCGGCTCGCTGACCTTCGCCAAGCCCGAGGGCCTGGAGGAGGACCAGGAGATCTTCCAGGAGCAGATCGCCAAGGACGCCCTGATGATCATCCGGATCGCTCCGGAGGACCTGAAGGACCAGAAGTCCGCGGACCTCGGCTTCGAGGGCATCCTCGCCTACTCGAAGATCTGCACCCACGTCGGCTGCCCGATCAGCCTCTACGAGCAGCAGACCCACCACGCGCTCTGCCCCTGCCACCAGTCGACCTTCGACCTGGCGGACGGCGCGCGCGTCATCTTCGGCCCGGCCGGCCACCCGCTGCCGCAGCTGAAGATCACCACTGACGAGAAGGGTTTCCTGGTCGCCACCGGCGACTTCCAGGAGCCCGTCGGCCCGAGCTACTGGGAGCGGCCGTGAGCACCGCGAACAGCGCCAACTCCGGCGCATCCAAGCCGGCCAGCACCCGTGCCAAGCCTGCGAACAAGTTCGAGGCGGCCGCTGACTGGACGGACGGACGGCTGGGTATCTACACCCTCGCCAAGTCCAACCTGCGCAAGATCTTCCCGGACCACTGGTCCTTCATGCTGGGCGAGATCTGCCTCTACACCTTCATCATCATCATCCTGACCGGCGTCTACCTGACGCTGTTCTTCAAGCCGAGCATGGCCGAGGTCGTCTACCACGGCAGCTACGCCCCGCTCAACGGCATCCGGATGTCCGAGGCGTACGCCTCGACCATGAACATCAGCTTCGAGGTGCGCGGCGGTCTGCTGATCCGCCAGATCCACCACTGGGCGGCGATCGTCTTCGTCGCCGCGATGCTGGTGCACATGATGCGCGTCTTCTTCACCGGCGCGTTCCGCAAGCCGCGCGAGATCAACTGGCTCTTCGGCGCCGGTCTGCTCTTCCTCGGCATGTTCGACGGCTTCATGGGCTACTCGCTCCCGGACGACCTGCTGTCCGGTACCGGTATCCGCTTCATGGAGGGCGCGATCCTGGCGGTGCCGCTGGTCGGCACGTACCTGCAGTTCTTCCTGTACGGCGGTCAGTTCCCCGGCACCGACATCGTGCCGCGGTTCTTCACCATCCACGTGCTGCTGATCCCGGGCATCATGCTGGGCCTGCTGGTGGCCCACCTGATCCTGGTCTTCTACCACAAGCACACCCAGTTCGCGGGCCCCGGCCGCACCGAGAAGAACGTCGTCGGCATGCCGCTGATGCCGGTCTACATGGCCAAGGCCGGTGGCTTCTTCTTCCTGGTGTTCGGCGTCATCGCGGCCGCCTCGGCGATCGCGACCGTCAACCCGATCTGGGCGTACGGCCCGTACCGTCCCGACCAGGTGTCCACCGACGCCCAGCCGGACTGGTACATGGGCTTCTCCGAGGGCCTGATCCGCGTCATGCCGGGCTGGGAGATCCGCGCCTGGGGCCACACCCTGAACCTGGGCGTGTTCATCCCGCTGATGGTCTTCCCGCTGGTCCTGATGGCCATCTGGGTCTACCCGTTCATCGAGGCCTGGGTCACCGGCGACAAGCGCGAGCACCACATCGCCGACCGCCCGCGCAACGCCCCGGTCCGCACCGGCTTCGGCGCGGCCTGGATCAGCCTGTACGTGCTGCTGCTCATCGGCGGCGGCAACGACCTGCTGGCGACGCACCTGCACCTCTCGATCAACACCATCACCTACGCGGTGCGTGTCGGCTTCTTCGTCGTCCCGGTGCTGACCTTCTTCATCACCAAGCGGTGGTGCCTGGGTCTGCAGCGCCGCGACAAGGACAAGGTGCTGCACGGCCGCGAGAGCGGCATCATCAAGCGCCTGCCGCACGGTGAGTTCGTCGAGATCCACGAGCAGCTGCCGCAGGACAAGCTGTACAAGCTCACCGCGCACGAGCAGCCGCAGCCGCTGGAGCTGCCGGCCGAGGTCGACGAGAACGGTGTGGCCCGCAAGGCCGGCCCGATCGCGAAGACCCGCGCCAAGCTCTCCGAGGCCTTCTACGGCGAGGGCGGCCAGATCGCCAAGCCGACCGCCGAGGAGCACCACGAGATCACCAGCGGCCACGGCCACCACTGATCCCGTAGAGATCGCCACAGCCCGAGGGCCCCTGCCGAACCCGGCAGGGGCCCTCGGCCTTTCCGCACCCGGGCCGTACCGGGGCCGGCCCTCCGGGGCCTGTCACAATGGGCCCGTGCAGCTGACCATCGATCACACCGCCGCCACTCCCCCGTACGAGCAGGTGCGGAGCCAGATCGCGGAGCGCGCCCGCAGCGGCGAGCTGCCCGTGGGCCTGAAGCTCCCCACCGTCCGGGCGCTGGCCGAGGAGCTGGGGCTGGCGGCGAACACCGTCGCCCGCGCCTACCGCGAGCTGGAGGCCGACGGGGTGGTGGAGACCCACGGCCGGCGCGGCACCACGATCGCCGCCACCGGGGACAGCGCCCACCGGCTGGCCGCCGCCGCGGCCGCCGAGTTCGCGGAGCGGGTGCACCGCCTGGGCCTCGGCCGCGACGAGGCCCTGGCGGCCGCTCACACGGCCCTGCAGGCGGTCTACCGCGGCTGAGGGCCCCGGGGGCCCGGGGAGGGTGGTCAGGGCTGGGGCTGCATGTCCCCGGAGGCCTGGACGGCCGTGTCGGCGCTGCCCGCGGTGGAGACCCGGGCACCCGTCGCCGAGTGCTTCACGTAGTCCGTCCAGCTGATGTTCCAGTCGCCGTAGCCGTTGCCGAACGGCTCCATCTCGTGGCCGAGGCTGTTGACGACCTGGACGATGTCGCCGACCCGGGTGTTGTCGAAGAACCACTTGGCGTTCTCCGTGCTCATCCCGGTGCAGCCGTGGCTGACGTTGGCCTTGCCCTGGGAGCCGACCGACCAGGGGGCGGCGTGCACGTACTCGCCGCTCCAGGTCACCCGGGTGGCCCATTCCACCTGCAGGTCGTAGGAGTCGGCGCTGCCAGCGGCGATGCCGATGGTCTCGCCGCTCATCCGGACGCTGGCCTCCTGGCCGAGGACCACCTTGATGCCGTTGCGGGTGTCGAAGCCCGGCTTGCCGGTGGTGACCGGGATCGTGCGGACCACCTCGCCGTTGCGGCGGTACGTCAGCTCGTGGGTGGCGGCGTCCACGACGGCCTCCACGCGGTCCCCGGTGCGGAAGGAGAGGCTGCTCGGCTCGCCGCCGTACAGGCCGTCGGATATCGCGGCGCCGGTGAGGTCGAAGGAGAGCTTCACCGTGGCGTTGGCCGGCCAGTACTGCTCGGGGCGGAAGTGCAGGTTGCTGTCGTCCACCCAGTACCAGGCGCCGGTCACGGCGGGCTGGGAGGTGACGGTGAGGCCCTGTTCGACCTCGCGGCGGGCCGCCGGGTCCTTGACCGGGGCGGAGAGCTTCACCGTGAGCGGCTGGCCGACGCCGTAGACGCCGCTACCGGAGGAGTCCGGGCCGAGCTGGGCGGTGAGCAGCTTCTGCGCGGCGAGCGTGCTGAACGCCGTGGTGGTCTCGCCGCGGCCGCCCTTGCCGTCGTCGGCGGCTATTCGGGCGGTGTAGGCGGTGCCCGCCCGCAGCCGCCCGGTGGTGTGCCAGCTGCGCCCGTCGTCGGCCAGCTCACCGGCCACCAGCCGGCCGTCCGGGCCCGAGACGGTGACGTCCGTGAGGGTGCTGCCCGGTTGGGCGGTCACCGTGAAGGGCTTGGCGGGGTCCACCCGCTCCCCGGCCGAGGTCCGCACCAGCGGTGCGGCGTCGACGGTGCGGGTGACCGGTCCGACGGACCGGTCCTGGCTTCCGGACGAGCAGGCCGCGATCGGGGCCAGCAGGATGAGGGCCGTTATGCCGGCCTTGCCGTGTGCGAGTCTCCGACAACCGTTCACCGGTGCCTCCGAGGTCTCCCGACGATGTACCAGAGCCTAGGAACGGCGGGGAGCCGTCAGCACCCCGGGAGGCGGCTCCGTTGGACCGGGCGGGTGAGGCGGCGACGGAGCGTGAGGGCGGGCACGGCGAAGGGCCGGGCTCCCCCGAGGGGTGCCCGGCCCTTGGCCTGACGTGCCGGAACCTACTGGTTCTGGTCCTCGCCGCGGTAGAACTCGAAGACCCAGCCGTAGAGGCCGATCAGGATGATCGGCAGCGACCACCAGAGCAGCCACCAGCCGAAGATCACACCGAGGAAGGCCAGCGCGCCGCCGATGGCGAGCGCGAGCGGCTGCCAGCTGTGCGGGGCGAAGAAGCCCACCTCGCCGGCGTCGTCCGCGACCTCGGCCTCGGGGTTGTCACCCGCGCCGCTGTCCACCCGGCGGGCGGTGAAGGCGAGGTAGTACCCGATGAAGGCGCAGAGGCCGAACGCCAGGAACAGCGCGGTGGTACCGGCCGGCTCCTTGGACCACAGGCCGTACACGATGGCCATGATCAGGATGAAGACGGCGAAGCCGCCGAAGATCTTGCCCTGCTCCTTCATCAGGCGTCGCCCTCCTTCTTCTTGTCCAGCTGCGGACGGTCGTACTGCGCCGGGGTCACGCCCGCGAAGTGCTTCGCCGGCTCACCGTGGTTCTCCAGGTAGTCCAGCGCGGCGATCTCGGGGTGGTGCAGGTCGAACGCCGGGGATTCCGAGCGGATCCGCGGCAGGGTGAGGAAGTTGTGCCGCGGCGGCGGGCAGGAGGTCGCCCACTCCAGCGAGCGGCCGTAGCCCCACGGGTCGTCCACCTCGAGCTTCTCGCCGTACTTGGCCGTCTTCCAGACGTTGTAGAGGAACGGCAGGATCGACAGGCCGAGCAGGAACGAGCCGACGGTCGAGACGCTGTTCAGCGTGGTGAAGCCGTCGGAGGCCAGGTAGTCGGCGTAGCGGCGGGGCATGCCCTCCGCGCCGAGCCAGTGCTGGACGAGGAAGGTGGTGTGGAAGCCGATGAACAGCGTCCAGAAGGTGATCTTGCCGAGACGCTCGTCGAGCATCTTGCCGGTCATCTTCGGCCACCAGAAGTGGAAGCCCGCGAACATCGCGAAGACGACGGTGCCGAAGACCACGTAGTGGAAGTGGGCGACGACGAAGTACGAGTCCGAGACGTGGAAGTCGATCGGCGGGGAGGCGAGCAGAACGCCCGTCAGACCACCGAAGAGGAAGGTGACCAGGAAGCCGATCGTCCACAGCATCGGGGTCTCGAAGCTGAGCGAGCCCTTCCACATGGTGCCGACCCAGTTGAAGAACTTCACACCGGTCGGCACCGCGATCAGGAAGGTCATGAAGGA
>NZ_JBEYFP010000112.1:0-14023 GCF_040634455.1 Kitasatospora sp. NPDC007106 | reverse complement strand
AGTTCACACCGGACGGTGCCGCCGCCGGGGGAGGACCGTGCACACTGGCCGGTATGCGCATCCGCCCAGGCCGTCCGGCCCGCACGGCCCCGCCGGTCCGACCGGCCGCGGGGGACCGTCCCGCGCGCCGACCGCTGCGCAGCCTCGCCGGGCAGCTCTTCGCCGTCCAGGTGGTGATCGTCGCCGCGGTGGTCGCCGGCGGCGCCGTCCTCGCCTACCTCTTCACCGAGCACCGCACCCACGACGCCGCGGTCCGCCAGGTCACCGCCGCCGCCCGGGCCGTCGCCGACGCACCGGCCGTCGCCGAGGCCGCCACCGGCCCGGACCCGACCGCCGTGCTCCAGCCCTACGCCGAACGGGTCCGCCGGGACACCGGCGTGGACTTCGTCACCGTCATGGACACCCACGGCATCCGCTGGGCGCACCGCGACCCGGCCCAGATCGGCCGCCCCTTCCTCGGCCACACCGACGGCGCGCTCGCCGGCCGCACCACCAGCGAGACCTACACCGGCACCCTCGGCCCCTCCGTCCGGGTCGTCACCCCGATCCTCGACGGGCACGGCCGGGTGGTCGGCCTGGTCAGCTCCGGCATCACCCTGGAGTCGATCAGCGCCCGGCTGCGCGGCCCGCTGCTCGCCCAGGCCGGCGTCGCCGCGGGCGCCCTCGCGCTCGGCGGCGCCGGCACCTACCTCGCCAACGCCCGGCTGCGCCGGCACACCCACGGCATGGGCGCCGCCGAACTCAGCCACCTGTACGACTACCACCAGGCCACCCTGCACTCCGTCCGCGAGGGCCTGGTGCTGCTCGACCGGGCGCACCGGGTGGTGCTCTGCAACGACGCCGCCCGCGAACTCCTCGGCCTGCAGGGCGAGGTGGAGGGCCTGCCGTTCGACGCGCTCGGCCTGCCCGAGTCGCTGGTGCGGGCCGTGCTCGGGCCGGAACCGGCCCACGACGAGGTGCACCTGACCGCGGAGCGGGTCGTGGTGCTCAACACCTCGCCGATCGGCACCGGCCTCGGCAGCGTGCTCACCCTCCGCGACCACACCGAACTCCAGTCGCTCACCGGCGAACTGGACAGCGTCCGGGGCTTCGCCGACGCCCTCGGCGCCCAGGCCCACGAGGCCGCCAACCGGCTGCACGCCGTCGTCTCGCTGGTCGAACTCGGCCGCCACCAGGACGCGGTGGACTTCGCCACCGCCGAACTCGAACTCGCCCAGCGGCTCACCGACAAGGTCGTCGGCGCGGTCGGCGAACCCGTCCTCGCCGCCCTGCTGCTGGGCAAGGCCTCGCAGGCCGCGGAACGCGGCGTCGACCTCGTCCTCACCGAGGACAGCCGGATCGACGACGGCGTGCTGCCGCCCGACCTCGCCCCGCGCGACCTGGTCACCGTGCTCGGCAACCTGATCGACAACGCCGTCGACGCGGCCATCGAGAACGCCGCCGAGCACCCCGGCCCGCCCGAGGTCACCGTCATGGCCCGGGTCGACGGCGGCCACCTGCTGCTCCGGGTCGCCGACACCGGCGCGGGCATCGACGCGGCCGCCGCCGGCGAGGTGTTCCGCCGCGGCTGGACGACCAAGCAGCACGGCCGCGGCCTCGGCCTCGCGCTCGTCGCCCAGACCGCCCGCCGCAACGGCGGCACCGTCGAGGTCGGCCGCGACCGCGGCGCCGTGCTCACCGTCCGGCTGCCGCTCCAGCGGGAGGCCGCCCGATGACCGCCGAGATCTCCGTGCTGGTGGTCGAGGACGACCCGGTGGCCGCCGACGCGCACGCCCTCTACGTCGCCCGCACCCCCGGATTCCGGGTGGCCGCCACCGTGCACAGCTGCGCCGGGGCGCTGCGCGCCCTGGAACGGGCCCGGGCCGGCGGCGCCCCCGTCGACCTGGCCCTGCTCGACCTCTACCTGCCGGACGGCCACGGGCTGCAGCTCTGCCGCACCCTGCGGGCGGCCGGCCACACCACGGACGTCATCGCCGTCACCTCCGCCCGGGACCTGGCGATGGTCCGCCAGGCCGTGTCGGCGGGCGTCGTCCAGTACCTGCTGAAGCCGTTCAGCAGTGCGGCGCTGCGCGAACGGCTGGACCGCTACGCCCGCTACCGGGCCAGCCTCGGCCGGCCCGGCGAGGCGGTCGGCCAGGACGAGGTCGACCAGGCGTTCGCCCTGCTCCGCACCCCCGAACGGTCCGCGCTGCCCAAGGGGTTGAGCGCCCCGACGCTGGAGACCGTGGCCGGGGTGCTGCGGGCCGCCGACGCCGGGCTCTCCGCGGCCGCGGCGGGCACCGCCGCCGGGGTCTCGCGGATCACCGCCCGCCGCTACCTGGAGCACCTGGTCGACACCGGGCTCGCCGTCCGGGAGCCGCAGTACGGCCAGGTCGGCCGGCCCGAGCTCTGCTACCGCTGGCGCGGCTGATCAGACCCGTTCGGCGACGGCGAGGAAGCGCTCGTCGGTGTCGGTGTACGAGAGCGTCCGCCAGCCGTTCGCGGCCAGCAGCGGGCGGAGGTTGGGCTCGGCCCGCAGGTCGTCGGGGGTGAGCGCGCGGCCGTGCCGGGCGGCGAGCGCGGCCCGCCCGATCGGGTGGTAGAGCGCGAGACGGCCGCCCGGCGCCGTCACCCGGGCGAGTTCGCGCAGGCCCTCGGCGGGTCCGGGCAGATGGGCGATCAGGCCGGCGCCGAACACCAGGTCGGCCACCCCGTCGGGCAGCGGCAGCCGGGCGCAGTCGGCCCGCACCAGGGCCGCGACCGGGCGGTGAGCCGAGGCGACGGCCAGCATCTCCGGCGTCAGGTCCACCCCGAGCACGGTGCCCCGGGGCCCGACCGCGTCCCGCAGCAGCGGCAGCGCCCGCCCGGTGCCGCAGCCGGCGTCGATCACGAACGCACCCTCGCCGGGCGCCAGTTCGGCGATCGCCGCGGCGTACCGCGGTCCGTCGTCGGGGAACTTCGCGTCCCACCCCGCGGCCCGGACCGCGAAGAACTCCCGGGTGCGTGCGCGCTCCGCGCGATCGTCCTCGGCCATGCACCGCAGTCTAGGGGCCGGTCGGGGAGGGGAGCGGTGCGCCGGGCGGCCGCAGCTGTCGCACCCGCTCGGGCCGTGACCTTTCGGCGGCCGGCTCGTTGGGGCAGGGCGGAGCCGTGCCCGGGGTGGACTTCGGTAGGAAATGTCCGATCCTGCGGCGGCGGACCGGCTCCAGCCGGTAAAGTTAGGCTTACCTAACTTCGCGAGGAGAGCCCGTCCGTGAGCCCCACCGTCGACACCGCCGCCCCGGCCGGTGACGCCATCCTGCGCCGCCAGCGCATCCGCGAGTCCGCCGCCCGCACCTACGCCCGGTCCTTCCCGATCGTGCCGGTCCGGGCCAACGGCATGACCGTGGAGGGGGCCGACGGGCGGCGCTACCTCGACTGCCTCAGCGGGGCCGGCACCCTCGTCCTCGGCCACAACCACCCCGTCGTGCTGGAGGCCATCCGCCGCACCCTCGACGGCGGCGCCCCGCTCCACCTCCTCGACATCGCCACCGCCGAGAAGGACGACTTCACCACCGCCCTCTTCGAGGCGCTGCCGCCCGCCTTCGCCGCCCGCGCCAGGGTGCACTTCTGCGGCCCGGCCGGCACCGACGCCGTCGAGGCCGCACTCAAGCTCATGCAGACCGCCACCGGCCGCAGCGGCGCCCTCGCCTTCACCGGCGCCTACCACGGCATGACGGCCGGGGCGCTCGCCGTCACCGGCTCGGTCGCCGTCAAGGCGCCGCTGCCCGGCGGCGGCGAAGTCACCCGGCTGCCCTACCCGTACCCCTACCGCTGCCCCTTCGGCGTGGGCGGCGAGCGCGGCGCCGAGCTGTCCGCCGCCTACACCGAACGGCTGCTGGACGACCCGGCCGGCGGGGTCACCGCCCCCGCCGCGATGATCCTGGAGGCCGTCCAGGGCGAGGGCGGGGTCGTCCCGGCCCCGGACGACTGGCTGCGCACCATGCGCCGGATCACCGCCGACCGCGGCATCCCGCTGATCGTCGACGAGGTGCAGACCGGCGTCGGCCGCACCGGCGCCATGTGGGCGGTGGAGCACAGCGGCATCGAACCGGACGCGATCGTCCTCTCCAAGGCCATCGGCGGCAGCCTCCCGCTGGCCGCCGTCGTCTACCGCGAGGACTACGACGGCTGGCGGCCCGGCGCGCACACCGGCACCTTCCGCGGCAACACCCTCGCCATGGCGGCCGGCGCCGCCACCCTGCGGTACGTCGCCGCGCAGGGCCTGGTCGAGCGCTCCCGCACGGTCGGCGCACGGATGGCCGCCCGGCTCGCCGGCCTGCAGGGCCACCTCCCGGTGATCGGCGACGTCCGCGGCCGCGGCCTGATGCTCGGCGTCGAACTCGTCGACCCGGCCGGCACCCCCGACAGCTGCGGCGCCCTGCCCGCCGACCCGGCGCTCGCCGTCCGGGCCCGCGAGGCCTGCCTGCAGCGCGGCCTGATCGTCGAACTCGGCGGCCGCCACGGCGCGGTGCTCCGCCTGCTGCCGCCGCTCACCATCACCGACGAACAGGCCGACGCCGTCCTCGACCGGCTCGCCGACGCCGTCGAGGCCGCCTCCCGGGCGCAGCCGTGAGACCCCCGGCCGGCTCCGACGCCCTCTCCGGCGGCAGGGCCGGCCCCGCCGCGCTGCGGCCGCTGCTGGACGAGGTGCTGACCGCGCTCGCCGCCGGGGCCGAGGACCGCGGCGGCCCGATCCCGGCCGGCCGGCCCGACGGCATCACCGGACTCGTCCGCGACGCCCTCGCCGCCCCGCCCGGCCCCGACGCCCTGGCCCGGCTCACCCGGCTGCTCGCCGGGTACGCCGCCGACCCGGCGGACCCCGCCTGCGCGGCCCACCTGCACTGCCCGCCGCTGGCCGTCGCCGCCGCCGCGGATCTCGCCGTCAGCGCCCTCAACCCCTCCCAGGACTCCTGGGACCAGGCCCCCGCCGCCACCGCCCTCGAGACCGCCCTGCTCGCCGAACTCGCCGCCCTGGCGGGCCTCCCGGCGACGGCCGCGGGCGTCCTCACCTCGGGCGGCAGCGAGTCCAACCTGATGGGCCTGATGCTCGCCCGCGACCGCGCCTTCCCCGGCGCCGAACTGCACGGCCTCCCCGCCGGGGCCCGCCCGCGGATCCTCGCCTCCGCCGCCGCGCACTTCTCCGTCCAGCGCGCCGCCGCCGTCCTCGGCCTCGGCGAACTGGCCGTCCGGTCCGTCCCCGTCGACCGCACCCTGCGGATGGACGGCCGGGCCCTGGCCGACACCCTCGCCGACACCGTCCGCCGCGGCGAGATCCCGATCGCCGTGGTCGCCACCGCCGGCACCACGGACACCGGCGCGATCGACCCGCTGCACCGCGCCGCCGACCTCGCCGCGCAGTACGGCGCCTGGCTGCACGTCGACGCCGCGTACGGCGGCGGCGCCCTGCTCTCCGACCGCCTCGCCCCGCTGCTCGACGGCATCGGCCGCGCCGACTCCCTCGCGCTCGACTGGCACAAGCTCGGCTGGCAGCCCGCCGCCGCGGGCGTCTTCCTCGTCCGCCGCGCCGACACCTACGCCCCGCTCGCCCGCCGGGCCGTCTACCTCAACCCGGCCGACGACGAGGAGGCGGGCTACCCCAGCCTGCTCGGCCTCTCGCTGCGCACCACCCGCCGCCCGGACGCCTTCAAGCTCGCCGTCACCCTCGCCGTGCTCGGCCGCTCCGGCCTCGGCGCCCTGGTCGACGCCTGCCACCGGCTGGCCCGGTACGCGGCCGAGGCCGTCGCCGCCGAACCCGAGCTGGAACTCCACTGCCCGCCGGTGCTCACCACCGTGGTCTTCCGCCACCGGCCCCGGTCGGCCGACCCCGCCCGGCTCGACCGGCTCAACGCCGAACTCCGCCGCGAGCTGCTGCGCACCGGCCGCGCGGTCGTCGGCCGCACCGAACTCCCGGGTGACGGCCCCGGCCGCGTCCGCCTGAAGCTCACCCTGCTGAACCCGCACACCGCACCCGCGGACGTGGACGCCGTCCTCGCCGCCGTCCTGGCGGCCGGGCGCCGGGCGGAGGAATCGCACAGCGGCTGATGGCGGTCGGCCAGTTCCTTTCGGAGGAAGACACACTGGCCATTTCTCCGGCGATTTGTTAATCGGCGAACATTCGTTCCGTGGACATACGGTGTGACGCTTGTCCAGCACTTTTCAGTCGCGCCCGGTGGGAATTCCGCCAATCCCCGGGCCGGGCTTGCCGACCCGGTGAAGATCGGCGGTAGCTTCTCGTGGTCGCCGCCACACCGGGAGCACACGGCTCCCCGGGACTAGCGGCGCGAGGGGGCTCCGTCGTGCCGTCTTCGGCCTGCTCGCGGGCGATCTGAGCCTGCCCGCCCCACTCCCCGGCCCCGTCCGCAGCGCCCCACCCCGGCGCCGGACCCGTGCGGCCGCCCTGCACGCGCACCTCCGGCCCGGTGAATCCGGAGCCGTCCGCACCCGTCCCCGTCCGGCGGAGGAATCGGCATGAGCGAAACACTGCTGAGCACCACGATCGACGAATTCCAGGCATTCCCGTACTCCGAGCAGTGCCGCCGGGTCTTCGCCCGCGGCGACCACCTGCTGATCGGCGTCAGCCCCGGGAACAGCTATTTCAGCGCCCGCCGCATCACCCAACTCGTCCACTGGGGGAAGGAGTTCTTCGACTCGGTGGACATCGTCCACGCCGACCTGCACGTGGACGCCCAGTTCGGCGCCCAGGGCTACCCGCCGGACGCCGCCGCCCGCCGCGCCGCCAAGGAGGTCAAGGCCACCCGGCGGCGCGTCGAACGCGGCGCCGCCGACGCCGGCCGCCCGGGCGTCCGCACCCACGCCCTCTCCGACTTCACCGGCGGCGAGACGTACCGTCGCCTGCACGCGGAGGTGCTGGCCGCCCTGGCGGACGACCGGCCCTTCCGCGAGGCCGCCGAGCGGATGGCCCTCGGCTTCCTCCGCGCCCGGCTCGACGGCGCCGCCCCGACCGCCGACCAACTCGCCGCCGGCCTGCGCTACATCGCGGCCGAGCTGCCGTTCTTCCTGGACACCCCGGCCCTGCTCGGCGTGCCCAGCTCCGTCGCCTGCTACCACGTCGAACTGCCGCTCACCCCCGTGCTGTTCGGCCGGTCCGACGGGCTGCGCGCGGCCCCCGGCCAGGCCTACGCGGTCGTCCGGCCCACCGACGCCGCGGCCGACCGCCGCGCGGCCTGAACCCCGATCACCGCACCACCCCCACCCCTGCCACCGCGAGGAGCCCGATGACCGTCACCGAACAGCCCGAGTTCACCTTCCCGCTCTCCCGCCGGGGCGACCTCGTCCCCGAGGAGGTGGCCGCCCTCCGCGCGAAGCACCCGGTGGCCAAGGTCCGCACCATGACCGGCGATCCGGCCTGGCTGGTCAGCAGCTTCGACCTCGCCCGGCAGGTGCTGGAGGACGAGCGGTTCAGCCTCAAGGACACCGCCAACCCCGGCGTCCCGCGCCAGTACGCCCTGACCATCCCGCCCGAGGTGGTCAACAACATGGGCAACATCAACAGCGCCGGGCTGCGGCAGGCCGTCATGAAGACCCTCAACCCGCGCGCCGACCGGGAGTTGGCACCCTGGCTGGCCGCCGAGGCGCACCGGCTGATCGACCGGCTGATCGAGCAGGGCGCCCCCGGCGAACTGCGCGACGGCTTCACCGAGCCCTACTCGGCCGCCCTGCACTGCAGGCTGCTCGGCATCCCCACCGACGACTGGCGGCGGCTGATGGCCGGCATCGACGTCGCCTTCCTCACCAGCCCCACCCCCTTCGAGGGTTCGGCCGCCAACTGGTACAAGGACCTCGGCTACATGGTCGACCGGCTCAACGCCGACCCGGAGCCCACCGAGGGCCTGCTCGGCCGCTTCGCCGAACTGCGCCGCTCGCCGGACGCCGCCGACCGGATCCCCGACGAGCTGCTCGCCACCGTGGCGCTCTCGCTGTTCGGCGCCGGAGCGGTCTCCACCTCGTCCTTCCTGCTGCACGCCGTCATCATGCTGGTGCAGCAGCCGGAGCTCGCCGGGCGGATCCGCACCGAGCCGGGCGTGATCGACCGCGCGGTCGAGGAACTGCTGCGCTGGAACCTGTCCATCGGCGACGCGCTGCCCCGGCTCGCCCTGGCCGACGTCCAGCTGGGCGAGGTGCTCGTCCGGAAGGGCGAACTGGTACTCGTCCTGGTCGAGGGCGCCAACCACGACCCGGAGGTCTTCCCGCACCCCGAGCGGATCGACTTCGACCGCCCGGAGAACCCGCACCTCGCCTTCGGCGCCGGCCGGCACTTCTGCCCCGCCTCCGCGCTCGGCCGCACCCACGCCGGGATCGCACTGACCGCGCTGGTCCAGCGGCTGCCGGAGCTGCGGCTCGCCCTGCCCGTCGAGCAGCTCGCCTGGCGCCCCGGCTTCATCAAGCGGCTGCCGGAGCGCCTCCCGGTGCTCTGGTAGCACGGGAGGCCACCGGGGGTCAGTGCACGGCGGCGCCGAGCAGGATCTCCTGGGTGCGGTCCCACACCGCCGGGTCGCAGGCGACCAGCAGCCCGTCGAGACCGCCCGGCGGCTCCGGGCGGTACTCGCTGCCGTCGAGCCGCGCGGACACGCCGCCGGCCTCCGTCACCAGGAGCGAACCGGGGGCGTGGTCCCACGGCAGGGTGCGCCAGTAGAGGATGAACTCCTGCCGGCCGTCGGCGAGCTGCGGGTACTCCATGCCCGCCGACCGCCGGCCGGCGGACACCTCGCCGAACACCCGGGCATTGGTCTGCAGTCGGTGGTGCAGCACCGGGTCGAGGAAGCGGCTCTTCACCGAGCCGCGCCACGTCGCCGGCTCCGGGGCGGCCGGCTGCCGGACGATCCGCTGCCCGTCCCGCCAGGCGCCGGCGCCGAGTTCGGCGGAGTAGCAGACGCCGTCGACCGGCTGGTAGATCCAGGAGGCGACCGTACGGCCGGCCCGGACGAGCGAGGCCATCACCGCGAAGTCCGGGCGGCCGGCCACGAAGTTCGCGGTGCCGTCGACCGGGTCCACCAGCCAGCACGCCGGCTCGGTGGAGAGCGCCCGGGCCAGCGACGGATCGGCGGCCACCGCCTCCTCGCCGACCACCGGCACCGGCAGCAGCTCGCGCAGCCGCCGGGAGATGATCACCTCGGCCTCCCGGTCGGCGACGGTGACGATCTCACCGGGTGCCTTCTCCAGCACCTCGCCCGCCGCGAGGGCCCGGAACCGGGGCTCGACCGCCTCCGCCGACGCCTCGGCGAGGATCTCCGCCACCTTCTCCATCAGCACCCGAACGCTCCCTTCGCCGGGTACCACTCTCCCATGCCCGGCCACCCCCGACCTGCGGCGGCCCCGGGACCACCGGGCGCACCCGGGACCGCTACCCGTCCAGGAAGTGGAAGCCCGGGTGGGGGTGCATGAGGAACTCGTGGTGGGAGATGTTCCAGGCGTAGGCGCCGGCCATGGCGAACACCACCCGGTCGCCCGCCCGCAGGCCCGCCGCGGGCACCCGGGCGGCCAGCACGTCCTTCGGCGTGCAGAGCTGGCCCGAGAGGGTGACCGCCGGGCCCGCCGCGGTCGGCCGCTCCCACGGGTGCGGCCAGTGCTCGGACGGCAGCACGGCGAACGGCTGGGCGTGGCCCCGGGTGGCCGGGGTCCGCAGGTGGTGGGTGCCGCCGCGGACGACCGCGAAGTCCTCGCCGTGGCTGTGCTTGAGGTCCAGCACCTCGGTCGCGTACCAGCCGCAGTAGGCGGTGAGCGAGCGGCCCGGTTCGATCCGCAGCCGCAGTCCGGGGTGCCGGTCGAGCAGCTTCTCCAGGCCGGTGCCGTAGGCCGTCCAGTCGAAGCTGCGGCCGGGGTCGGCGTAGTCCACCGCCATGCCGCCGCCGACGTTGGCCTCGGCCAGGCCGAGGCCGGCGGTGTAGTCCACGATCCGCTCGGTGAGGGCGAGTTGGCCCGCGGCGTCGAGGCCGCTGGCGAGGTGGGCGTGGATGCCGCGCAGCCGCAGCCCGCCGGAGCCGGGGGAGTCCAGCAGGCGCAGGCACTCCTCGACGCCGGCCGGGTCCATGCCGAACGGGCTGGGCCGGCCGCCCATGGCCAGGGCGACACCGTCGAGGCGGCCCTCGGCCACCGGCAGGTTGGCCCGCAGCAGGACGTCCACGGCCTCGCCGGAGGCCGCGAGCAGGCGCAGCTCGTGGACGCTCTCCACGTGCCAGCGGTGCACCCCGGCGGCCAGTGCGGCGGCGATCTCGGCCGGGGTCTTGCCGGGGCCGCCGAACGCGGTCGGCGCGCCCGGCACCGCGGCCCCGACGTGGGCCGCCTCGCCGCCGGAGGAGACCTCGTAGCCGTCCACGTACGGCCGCAGGGCGGTCAGCAGGGCCGGCTCCGGGTTGGCCTTCGCGGCGTAGTACAGCTCGACCCGGGCGGGCAGCGCGGCCCGGACGGCGGCGGCGTGGGTGCGCAGCGCCGGCAGGTCGTACAGGAAGGCGGGCAGCTCCTCCGGGGCGAGCGCCTCGACGCGGCGGGCGACCAGGGCGCCCGGGGCGGCGTTCACCGGGCGGCCCCGCTGCGGGCGGCCTCGGCGAGCACCTCGGGGGCGAGCGGCGAGGGCAGCCGCACGTAGCCGGCCTGCCGGTCGGGGAGGCGTTCCCAGCGGGTCAGCAGATTGGCCTTGGCGGGCAGCGGGGCGCCGTCCAGCAGGGCGGTGAGCCGGGCCGGGCGGCCGTGCGCGTCGGCGCACTCGTCCAGCACGGTGCCCAGTTCGGCCCAGAGGTCGGCCTCCAGCCGGCCGGACCGGGCCGGCGGGGCCTGGTCGGCGAGGGCGGCGAGCAGCTCGGAGAGGTGGTTGACCAGCAGGCAGTAGACCACCCGGTCCCAGCCGCGGTCGGCGTCGTAGGTCATCGGCCCGGCGACCTCGGGCGGCAGGCCCGCGAGCGCCGCGCCGTGCCGGCCGGGCAGCAGCTTGGTGCCCTCCAGGTCGCGGAAGAGCACCTGCCCGGGCCGCCCGTCGCCGTCCACGCAGACCAGCACGTTCTGCAGGTGCGGTTCCAGCACCACGCCGTGGTCGAAGTAGGCGGCGAGCACCGGCGGGACGACCAGCCGCAGGTAGCGGGCCCACCAGTCGCGGGCGGCGGTCGGGCCGGCGCCGTCCAGCAGCGCGGCGACCTGCGCCGAGCTGGTCGGGTACTCGTCGGCGACGGCGGCGGCCAGCAGCGGCGTGAGGCCGGGGCGGACGGCGCCGGCCAGGCCCTCGCGGACGATCAGGCCGAGGCCCTCGTACAGCGCGGTGTCGGGGCGGCCGTCCGGGCCGGGCAGGGCCAGCGTGCGGAAGGCGGGTTCGCGCAGCACGGCGGCGTCCGGGAAGCGCCGGGCGAGGTCGGCGAACGGCCCGGCCAGCAGCCGGGTGAGCGCGACGGCGCCGGCCAGCTCGTACGCGGCGTTCTTGCGCAGGCAGTTGGTGATCCGCACGTTGAGGCTGAACTTGAGGAAGGCGCCGGCGCCGTAGAGCGTGCGGACGGAGGCGGTGGCGGTGAACGGCGCGCCGCCCGGGCCCAGGTCGAGCACGTCGCCGCGGGCGAGCGCGGCGGTGAGCGCCGGGTGATCGCGCAGCAGCGAGAACTGCCACGGGTGGGCGGGCAGCAGCCGGTAGCCGGCCGGGACGGAACCGCGCAGCCCGTCGAGCAGGACGGCCGCGGCGGGGTCGGCGGCGTCCTCGGCGAGCAGCTCTGCGCGGACGGCGAGGTGGCGCAGCCGGAAGGCCGCCCGGGCCTCGGGCGCGTAGGCCGTCCAGGTGGCCGGGTCGGCGGTGCGCCCGGCGGAGCGGGCCTTGGGCGCGGGGTGGAAGCGGTGCCCGAACAGCAGCGCCTGCTCGGACTCCAGGTAGCGGTCCGGCCCGGGCTCCGGGCGGTCGGCCAGGGCGGCGCTCACCCCGGCGTGGCTGGAGGCGAGTTGGGCGAGGAACTCGTCGTTGGCGGTGCCGCCGCGGTGGCCGAGTTCCGCCTCGACCTGCTCGGCGAGCTCCCGCCAGCCCAGCTCCCGCCAGGCGCCCTCTCGCAGGCTGTTCGCCCGCGGGGCGTCGGCGGTGTGGGTGAGGACGGGGCCGGTGAAGCGGTGCGCGCCGGAGAGCGAGGTGCGGCGCAGCGCGACCCGCAGCAGCGCGCCGCGGCGGGGCAGCCGGACGACCAGGTGGCCGTCCAGGACGGCGGTCTGGTGCTCGGGCGCGGAGACCTCGCGCAGCAGGCAGTTGAGCAGGGTGTGCGCGACGGCGTGGTCGGCGCTGGGCAGCCCGGTGGGGGCGCAGGTGTGGCGGGCGTCGAGCCGTGGGGTCATCCGGTTGCTCCCTCGCGGGTGTGGGCGGCGGGCGCCTGCGGGTGTGCTCACCTGGGCGCCTCCAGCAGGTAGTTGGGCCCGGTGGTGTAGTGCTTGTTGATGTCGGCCGCGCCGGAGCGCTCCTTGCTGAGCAGGGTGCCGGCGGTGACCATCGCCTTCACCGGCAGGTCCGGGGCGTCGAGCAGGGCGGTGCGCAGCGGGGCGCCGGCCGGGCCGAGCCGGTCGACGGCCTCGGTGAGCCGGGTGCGCAGCAGTCCGAGGGTCCGTGCGAGCGGGGCGCGGCCGAGGGCGGCGAGCCCGAAGGCGAGGGCGCCGGTGCACAGGTGGCCGGTGATGGTGGTGAACAGGTCGGTGACCGGCCGGTCGTCCGTGCCGGCGATCCGGGCGTCGTCGAACGCTTCGGCGTACGGCGCCAGTTCGCCGAGGCGGGCGGTGTTGAGGCGGGGGCCGTCGTCGTCCTTGAGCAGCAGCCGCATCCGGGTGCGGCCGCCGGGGCGGTCCAGCACCAGCGAGGTGTTCTGCTGGTGCGCCTCCAGGGCGATGCCGTAGGAGAAGAGCGTGGTGTGCCAGTCGAGCAGCAGCTGCAGCAGCTCGTCGTAGAGGCGCAGCACGTCGCCGCCGTGGAAGCGGTCGGCGAGGTGGTCGAGGACGGTGCGCCCGCCGGGGGAGGGGGCGAGCAGGGCGGCCAGCGGGACGGTCACCGACCCGTCCAGGCCCGCGGGTTGGCGGCGCAGCAGGACGGCGAGGAGCTCGTGGCCGGCGTGGGCGAAGCACTGCTCGTCGGCGTGCAGCACGGTGCCGGCGAACCGGGCCTCGCGGGCGGTGACGGCCTCCAGCAGCCGCTGCCCGGCGGCACCGTCGACCAGGCTGCCGGGCTTGATGGTGCGCCGGTTGCGCAGGCCCAGGGTGGCGGTGGCGACGGGTAGTTTGAGGTGGACGGACGGGTCCTCGACGACCGCGACGGTGCGCATCGACAGGGTCGGGCGGACGGTCAGGTACGGCCGCTCGGCGAGCCGGGCACCGGGCACCGGTGCGGCCAGGCCGGGTGTCGCGGTGAGCGGGTGGACGGGCAGGGCGAAACCCGGGCCGGGCTCGCCGAGGTCGGCCGGGGCGGGCCACCACCCGGGCAGCGGGCCGGCTCCGTGCCGGGTGACGGCCGCCTCGGGCAGGATCAGCCAGCGCAGTTCGAAGGCGGGGTGGAACTCGGGTGCGTGGCCGCGCAGCTGGTCGTCGGTGAGGCCGGCCCGGCCCCGTCCGGCGGGGTGCACCGGGTGGTCGAGGTAGGCGGCGAGGGTGTCGAAGCCGAGCGAGGCGGCCGGGCCCGTCCAGTCGGCCGGGTCGGGGCCGAGGCGCTCGGCGAGGCCGTCGAGGACGGCCGGCCGGGCCAGGTCGTGCAGCCGCATGGTGGCGAGCGCCTGCCGGCACTCCTCGGCGAAGGCGGTGTGGCCGTCCCGGTCGCGCGGGTCGGCGAGGCCGGCGACCGCGGCGAGGATCTCGTCGAGGCCGGTCAGCGGGCGGCCGTCGACCTCCAGCAGCGGGCGGCGGGCCGTCCAGCGGCTCTGGAACCCGTCCTCGGTGACCGGCAGGGCGAGCCGGCCGCCGCCACCAGCTGAACCGGCACCCCGACGGCCTGGAGAAGTGCGTCGGCTGCGAGCTGTGCGCCTGGGCCTGCCCGGCCGACGCCATCTACGTC
>NZ_JBEYFP010000111.1:0-14064 GCF_040634455.1 Kitasatospora sp. NPDC007106 | reverse complement strand
CCGCACCGGCCGCACCGGCCGCACCGGCCGCACCGGCTGCACCGGCAGGGCGGAGCAGGCGTCGAGGACGCGGGGAACTGCGCCATGCGGATGCGGGCCACCGTGAGCACCAGAGGTGAGCCCGGGGCCGTCACGGGCGCCACTCCGAACTGCGCACGCCCCCCGGCCGAAAGCCGGAGGCACCCCACCCGCCCCCGGCGGCCGCACCGACGGGTCGGCCCACCCGCGGCGGCGGTCCGTCAGGACACCGCGCGGGAGTCGGCCCAACTGCCCTCGAACTCCTCGCGGTAGACCTCCAGCAGCCCCGGCTCGGTGCCGCCGGGCTCCTGGCCCGCGCCGCCGCGCAGCACGATCGCGGGCGACTCGATGCCGCGGGCGCGCCGCAGGTAGGGCTGGACGATGCCGACGTCGCCGGAGCGGCGGCGGCCGCCGGTCTGGCCGGTGACCCGGGGGCCCTCGACCAGGTAGGCGGTGAAGCGGGGCATCTCGTCGAAGACCCGGATCTCGAAGCCGCCCGGGTCCCGCAGCCGGGCCCGGACCCGCCGCACGTGCATGATGTTCATCTCGACGGAGCGCCCGAGTTCGCCCCGGCCGAGGCCGAGTTCGCGCTCGCGCCGCCGTACCGCGCTGCTGGCCGGGTTGAGGAAGAGCAGGCGGACCCGGCAGCCCTCGCCGGCGAGCCGCACCAGGCGCTTGCCGGTGTAGTTCTGGCAGAGCATGCCGAGGCCGATGCCGACGGCGTCGAGCCGGCGGGCGCCGTCGAGCAGGTCCTCGACGGGGAGTTCGCGCTGCAGGCGGACCCGGTCGGCGTGCACGGCGACGACGTCGGCGTAGCGGCCGGCGACGAGTTCCTCGACGACGTCGGCGGGGACGCCGCCCGCGCCGCCGTCGAGCAGGCTGAGCAGCCGGGCGGCGGCCCGCTCGGTCTGGTCGAGGACGGTCTGCGAGAGGCTGCGGTTGCGGGAGACGACGTGCCGGGCCACCTCGAGTTCGTCGAGGGCGAGTTCGACCTCGCGGCGGTCGAGGACGTACGGCTCGAAGCAGGGCCAGTGCTGGACCATGAGTTCGCGCAGCTGCGGCAGGGTGAGGAAGACCAGCGGGTCGTCGTCGGCCGGGTCGAGCAGGTAGCCCTTGCGGCGGCTGACCTCGCGGACGGCGCCGGCCCGCAGCACCCACTCCTCGCCGACCGGTCCGGCGGCGGCGGTGACCCAGTCCTCGCCGTGGGCGGGGGCGTAGACGGGGCGCAGTGCCTCGTCGACGAGGGCGCGCAGGCGCTGTTCGACCAGGTTGAGCCAGACGTAGGCGCGGCCGGTGAGGCGGACGCGGCGGTAGGCGTGCTCCCATTCGAGGGCGGTCCAGCCGAGCGGGGTGCCGTCGCCGGGGGCCGGTCCGGCGGGCCGGCCGGGATGGCTGGAGCGGATGACGACGGTCGGCGCCTCGCTGCGGCCCGGCTCCGGCCCGTCGAGGCCGTCGCCCCGGCCGTCGGCGGGGAACCCCATGCGCTACCTCACCTCTCGGCCGCCGCTCGTCGCGAGCGCCGGACCGTCCACTGACAGCGTCTCCACCATGGCGGCCTTGACAGAGCCTGTCTCCGCATGGGCCGGCGGTGCGCGCCGCCGGACGATCAAGGGTACTGCGCGCTCCGGGCGGGACGCAGCCTGTTGACGGCACAACAATTCGAGGGGAGGGCGGGCGGCGGCCCGAGCGCCGGGTTTTCGCGCCACGGACACCCGTTCGGGCGAACAACAGGTGAATGGGTTCGGTCGGCGGGCGGGGGTTGGGGAGTATGCGACGTGTGCCGTACGTGTGCCGTGCGTCACGCCGAGGGCGGTCCGCACATGCCGGGGCCCGCTCCCGGGCAGATCCGAGGGAGCGCCAGTTCCCCCACGGAGCAAGGAAGTTGAGGTCCCTCATGCAGGTCTGGCCAGGGCAGCCCTACCCGCTCGGCGCCACGTACGACGGGGCCGGAACCAACTTCGCGGTGTTCTCGGAGAGCGCCGACCGGATCGAGCTGTGCCTGCTGGAGGAGGACGGCTCGGAGACGGCGATCGAGCTGCGGGAGACGGACGCCTTCGTGCGGCACGCCTACCTGCCGGGGGTCCAGCCGGGCCGGCGGTACGGGTTCCGGGTGCACGGCCCGTACAACCCGGGGTTGGGGCAGCGGCACAACAGCGCCAAGCTGCTGCTGGACCCGTACGCCAAGGCGATGAGCGGGGACATCGACTGGGACGAGTCGGTCTACGGCTACCACTTCGGCGCGCCGGAGCGCCGCAACGACCTGGACTCGGCGCCGCACACCATGCACTCGGTGGTGATCAACCCCTACTTCGACTGGGGCACCGACCGGCCGCCGCGCACCGACTACCACCGGACGGTGCTGTACGAGGCCCACGTGAAGGGGCTGACCCGGCTGCACCCGGAGATCCCGGAGGAGATCCGCGGCACCTACGCGGCGCTGGCGCACCCGGCGCTGATCGAGCACCTGGCGAAGCTGGGCGTCACCGCGATCGAGCTGATGCCGGTGCACCAGTTCGTCCGGGACCACCGGCTGCGGGACCTGGGGCTGTCGAACTACTGGGGCTACAACACCATCGGCTTCTTCGCGCCGCACGCCTCGTACTCCTCGACGGGGGACCGCGGGCAGCAGGTGCAGGAGTTCAAGTCGATGGTGAAGGCGCTGCACGCGGCGGGGATCGAGGTGATCCTCGACGTGGTCTACAACCACACCGCGGAGGGCAACCACCTGGGCCCGACGCTCTCCTTCCGCGGCCTGGACAACGCCTCGTACTACCGGCCGGCGAAGGACCGCCGGTTCTACGAGGACACCACCGGCACCGGCAACAGCCTGCTGATGCGCAGTCCGCACGTCCTCCAGATGATCATGGATTCGCTGCGGTACTGGGTCACCGAGATGCACGTGGACGGCTTCCGGTTCGACCTCGCGGCGACCCTGGCCCGGCAGTTCCACGAGGTCGACCGGCTGTCCTCGTTCTTCGACCTCGTCCAGCAGGACCCGGTGGTCTCGCAGGCCAAGCTGATCGCCGAGCCGTGGGACCTGGGCGAGGGCGGCTACCAGGTCGGCAACTTCCCGCCGCTGTGGACGGAGTGGAACGGCATGTACCGGGACACCGTCCGCGACCTGTGGCGCGGCGAGAACGCCGCCCTGGCCGAGTTCGGCTCCCGGCTGACGGGCTCCTCCGACCTCTACCAGGACGACGGCCGCCGGCCGATCGCCTCGATCAACTTCGTCACCTGCCACGACGGCTTCACCCTGCGCGACCTGGTCTCCTACAACGAGAAGCACAACGAGGCCAACCACGAGGGCAACCGGGACGGCGAGTCGCACAACCGCTCGTGGAACTGCGGCGCCGAGGGCGAGACGGAGGACGAGGCGGTGCTGGAGCTCAGAGCCCGCCAGCAGCGCAACTTCATCGCCACCCTGATGCTCTCCCAGGGCGTGCCGATGCTCGCGCACGGCGACGAGTTCGGCCGCACCCAGCAGGGCAACAACAACGCCTACTGCCAGGACAACGAGCTCACCTGGGTCGACTGGCCGAAGGGCGGCGCCGCCGCGCAGCTGCTGGAGTTCACCCAGGGCATGATCTGGCTGCGCCGCGACCACCCGGTCTTCCGCCGCCGCCGCTTCTTCCACGGCCGGCCGGTCTCCGGCACCCACGACGACCTCACCGACATCGCCTGGTTCACCCCCGGCGGCGAGGAGATGACCGACCAGGACTGGAAGACCAGCTACGCGAAGTCGCTGACGGTCTTCCTCAACGGCAACGCCATCTCCGAGCCGGACCGCCGCGGCGGCAAGATCGTCGACGACTCCTTCCTGCTGCTGTTCAACGCGCACTCCGAACCGCTGGAGTTCACCGTCCCGGCCGGGCACGGCGAGGCCTGGCAGCTGGTCGTCGACACCGCGCAGCCCGTGCTGCCCGCCCGCGGGACGGGCACCCGGGTCAAGGCCGGCGACTCGCTCTGGCTCACCGACCGCTCACTGATGGTGCTGCAGCGACCCGCGTGACGGCCGGGGCGCGGGGGACGACCGGGGTGGGCCATTCGTGCCACCCGGGCCATAGCCGCGCCCGGGCCAGGGTAGGGATCACCCCATGACGTCCGCCGCCGCACACCCACCGACGGCCAGTTACCGGCTCCAGCTCCAGCCGGGCTTCACCCTGCGCGACGCCGCCCGCGCCGTGCCGTACCTGGCCGCACTCGGCGTCTCCCACCTGCACCTGTCCCCGCTGCTGGAGGCCGTCCCCGGCTCCACGCACGGCTACGACACGGTCGACCACAGCCGGATCAGCGAACAGCTCGGCGGTGAGGCTGCGCTGCGCGCCCTGGCGGACGAGGCCCACCGGCACGAGCTGCGGCTGATCGCCGACGTGGTGCCCAACCACATGGCGCTGCCCGTCCCCGAGCAGCTCAACCAGCCGCTCTGGCAGGTGCTCCGGGACGGCCCCGACTCCCGCTACGCCACCTGGTTCGACATCGACTGGACGGCGCAGCCCGGCCCCTTCGACGCGCCCGGCCGCGGCCGGCTGCTGCTGCCGCTGCTCGGCGACCGGATCGGCGCGGTACGGGACCAGCTGGTGGTGGACGGCGAGGTGCTGCGCTACCACGACCACGCCTTCCCGCTGCGTCCCGGCACCGCGCACCTGCCGCTGCCCGACCTCCTCGACCGCCAGTGGTACCGGCTGGCCTGGTGGCGGCTGGCCAGCAGCGAGCTGAACTACCGGCGGTTCTTCGCGATCAACGACCTGATCGCGGTGCGGGTCGAGGTCCCGGAGGTGTTCCGGGCCACCCACGAGGTGCTGCTGCGGCTGCACGGCGAGGGCGTGCTCGACGGCTTCCGGGTGGACCACCCCGACGGCCTCGCCGACCCGCGCGGCTACCTGCGGCGGCTCGCCGAGGCCACCGGCGGGGCGTACACCGTGGTGGAGAAGATCCTCATCGGCGACGAGCGGCTGCCCGCGGACTGGCCGTGCGCCGGCACCACCGGCTACGACGCGCTGCGCCGGATCGACGGGGTGCTCACCGACCACGCCGGTGCCGAGCGGCTGGTCGCCGCCTACCAGCGGGACGTCGCCGACCGGACGACCGCGGCCGAGGCCGCGCTGCGCGGCCGCGCCGAGCTCACCGTCCCGGACGGCGAGCTCGCGGCCGAGGTGGACCGGCTGCTGCGGCTGGTGCGACGGATCGGCGCCGCCGACAGCGCGGTCGCCGACCACCCGCGGCCCGCGCTGCGGGACGCCCTGTGCACCCTGCTCACCGAGCACCCGGTGTACCGGCCGTACGTGGTGCCCGGCGAGGAGCCCCCGCCGGAGGCCGTCGCGCACCTGGCGGGCGGCGCCGAGGGCACCGCGGACCGGCTGCTGCGCGACCTGGCGCTCGGCCGGCTCGGCCGCAGCCCGGAGAAGGACGAGTTCTGCCGCCGGTTCGCCCAGACCACCTCGGCGGTGGCCGCCAAGGGCGTGGAGGACACCGCCTTCTACCGCTGGAACGCGCTGGTCTCGCTGAACGAGGTCGGCGGCGACCCCGGCCGGCCCGGCCTCGGCCCGGGTGCCTTCCACCGCTGGTGCGCCGACCAGGAGCGGGACCGGCCCACCGGGATGACGGTGCTCTCCACCCACGACACCAAGCGCAGCGCGGACGCCCGGGCCCGACTCGCCGTACTCGCCGAGCTGCCCGACGCCTGGGCCGCCGAGTGCGCGGCCTGGACGGCCGCCGCCGGGCCCTGCCCGGACCGCAACACCGCCTGGCTGCTGTGGCAGACCCTGGTCGCGGCCTGGCCGATCGACGAGGAGCGGCTCGTCCAGGTGGTGCTGAAGTCCGCCCGGGAGGCGAAGCTGCGCACCTCCTGGACGGCCCCCGACGAGACCTTCGAACGGCTGCTGACGGCGTACGCGCGCGGAGCGCTCGCCAACGCCGGGCTCTGCCCCCGGATCGCCGGCTTCGTGCAGTTGCTCGCCCCGTACGCGCGGTCCAACACCCTCGCCTCGGCGCTGCTGCACCTGACCGTGCCCGGGGTGCCGGACCTGTACCAGGGCAGCGAGGAGCCGCTGCACACGCTGGTCGACCCGGACAACCGGGCGCCGGTGGACCTCGGGGCGCTGGCGGTGCGGCTGACCGACTCCGCGGCCGACCGCGGCGCCGACCTCGTCCGCGAGAAGCTCCACCTCACCACCACCGCCCTGCACCTGCGGCGCGACGTGCCGCTCGGCCCGTACCGGCCGCTGGAGGCCACCGGCCGGACGGCCGCGCACCTGCTCGCCTTCTTCCGCGGCCCGCGGGTGATCACCGCGGTGACCCGGCTGCCGTACGGCCTGCAGCGGGCCGGCGGCTGGGGCGACACCGTGCTGGAGCTGCCCGAGGGCCGCTGGACGGACGAACTGACCGGGCGGCACTACGAGGCCGGCCCGTTGCCGGTCTCCTGGCTGCTGGAGCGCCACCCGGTCGCACTGCTCACGGAGGGCCGTTGACCACGTACCGCGTATGGGCACCCGAGGCGGACATGGTGGAGGTCGAGGTCGACGGACGGCCGCACCCGATGGCCCGCGAGGGCGACGGGACGAGCGGCTGGTGGCAGGGCGAGGCGCCGGGCGGCGACTACGGCTTCCGGCTGGACGGCGGCCGGGCGCTGCCCGACCCGCGCTCCCCCCGGCAGCCGGACGGCCCGGACGGGCTGAGCCGGGCCGTCGACCACGCCGCCTTCCGCTGGTCCGACACCCCGTGGCGGGGCCGCCCGCTGCCCGGCAGCGTGCTGTACGAGCTGCACGTGGGCACCTTCACCCCCGCCGGGACCTTCGAGGCCGCGGCCGAGCGGCTGGACCACCTCGTCGACCTGGGCGTGGACTTCGTCGAGCTGATGCCGGTCTGCCCGTTCCCCGGCCGGTACGGCTGGGGCTACGACGGGGTGTCGCTCTGGGCGGTGCACGAGCCGTACGGCGGCCCGGACGGCCTGAAGCGCTTCGTCGACGCGGCGCACCGCAAGGGCCTCGGCGTGGTCCTCGACGTGGTGCACAACCACCTCGGCCCGTCCGGCAACTACCTCCCGGTGTACGGGCCCTACTTCACCGACCGGCACCACACGCCCTGGGGCTCGGCGGTCAACCTGGACGCACCCGGCTCCGACGAGGTGCGGCGCTACCTGATCGGCAGCGCGCTCGGCTGGCTGCGGGACTACCGGATCGACGGGCTGCGGCTGGACGCGGTGCACGCCCTCGCCGACGACCGGGCGCTGCACTTCCTGGAGGAACTCGCCGTCGAGGTCGAGAAACTGGCGGACGCCACCGGGCGCCCGCTGTTCCTGGTCGCCGAGTCCGACCTCAACGACCCGCGCACCACCGCCCCCCGGCAGGCCGGCGGCCTCGGCCTCGCCGCCCAGTGGAGCGACGACTTCCACCACGCCCTGCACACCCTGCTGACCGGCGAGTCCGGCGGCTACTACGCCGACTTCGCGGCCGACCCGTACGCGGCCTGCGCCAAGGCGCTGACCCGCGGCTTCTTCCACGACGGCAGCTGGTCGTCCTTCCGCGGCCGCTCGCACGGCCGGCCGTTCCCCACCGCGTACGGGCACCGGCTGCTCGGCTACGCCCAGACCCACGACCAGATCGGCAACCGGGCGGCCGGCGACCGGCTCTCTTCGACCCTCTCCCCCGGGCGGCTGGCCGCCGGTGCGGCGCTGGTCCTCACCTCGCCGTTCACCCCGATGCTGTTCATGGGCGAGGAGTGGGGGGCGAGCACCCCCTGGCAGTACTTCACCGACCACACCGACCCGGCCCTCGCCGAGGCCGTCCGGCAGGGCAGGCGGCGGGAGTTCGCCGCGCACGGCTGGCAGCCCGAGGACGTGCCCGACCCGCAGGCCCGCTCCACCGTGCTCGGCTCCACCCTCACCTGGGCCGAACGCGTCCAGGAGCCGCACGCCGGCCTGCTCGACTGGTACCGGCGCCTGATCCGGCTGCGCCGCACCCACCCCGAGCTCACCGACCCGGACCTCGGCGCCGTCCGGGTCGACCACGACGCCGCCGCACAGTGGCTGGTCGTGCACCGCGGCCCGTTCCGGGTGGTCGTCCACCTCGGCACCGACGCCCCGCAGCGGATCACCCTGGACGCCCCCTACACCCGGACCCTGGCCCTGTACGGCGACTGCTGGCCCGAGTCCGACGGCTCCCTCCACCTCGCGGCGGAGTCCACGGCCGTGGTGCAGGTCGGCTAGAGCGGACACTCCAGGGGCGCGTGGGGGGCTTGCCCTACCTGCAGACGACGAAGCGCTTGTACGGGTGGCGGCCCGTGCGGTCGCCGATCTCGCGGCAGGCGGCCTGCAGGTCGTGCAGGTCGGCGACGGAGAGCTCCAGCGGGGGCTCGTCCGGCTGGAAGGTCGTGCCGAGCGGGTAGTCGGTGCCCGGCTCGGTGGTCATCTCGATGTGGCAGCCGAGCACGTGGGTGACCTCGCGGGTGGCGGTGAACTCCACCAGGCGGTCGACGGTGCGGGTGAAGGCCGGCCAGTCGTTGACGTACAGCCGGCCCGGGTAGACGGTGTCGCCGGTGAGCAGGAAGCCCGTCCGCGGGTCGTGGTAGGTGACCGAGGCCGCGTGGTGGCCGGGGGTGGCGAGGCACTCCAGCACCCGTCCGCCGAGGTCCAGCTCCCGGCTCTCCTCGCCCTCGAAGCCGAACCAGGCGAGCGCCTCGGCGGCCGGCACCAGCTCGGTGTCCGGCCGGTCCGCGAACTGGCCGTCGCCCGCCGTGTGGTCGCCGTGCCCGTGGCTGTGCAGCACCAGCAGCGGCAGGCCCGGGCTGTGCTCCTCGATCAGCTCGTCGACGGTGCGGCGCAGCGGCAGGTGCGCCGGGTCGGCCGTGGCGCCGGTGTCGATCAGCACGGCGCGTTCGGTGCCGAACAGCAGGTACAGGAACGGCGCCTCGTAGTGGACGGCCTTGTTCTGCCGCAGGATGTAGGTCGCTTCGTCGACCCGGTGGACCTGCAGGTCGGGGTCGGTGTTGTGCTTCGAGGACGTCGATCCGTGGATCCAGCGGACGTCCAGCGGTGTGCGGTGCTGCGTGTTCATGGCATCCCCCTTCGCCCGCGAAGTTATCAGGGCCCGGGCCCGTTCAGCGGAGGAAGGCGGTGATCCGGGTGCGCAGGCCGGCAGCGTCGAGGCCGTAGGCGGCGAGGTGCTCGGGGATCGAGCCGTAGTGGCGGTGTTCCTCGCGCGGGACGCCGAGGCCGAGGACGCGGTGCGGCAGGTCGGCGAGGGCGTCGTGGGCGGCGCCGGCGGAGGTGCCGGCGAGGTAGGGCTCGACGAGGACGACGTCGGGCCGGTCGCCGGCGGCGGCCCGCAGTCCGGCGGCGTCGAAGGGGCGGACGGTGGCCGCGTACAGCACGGTGAGGTCGAGGCCCTCGGTGGCGGCCAGGACGGCGTCGAGCATCGGGCCGACGGCGACGACCGTGCCGCGGCGGCCGGTGCGGACGGGCAGCAGCCGGCCGGGCTCGACCGGGCGGGCGGTGTCGTTGCGGTGGGCGGAGAGCCGCAGGTAGACCAGGCTGTCGCCGTCGGCGGCGGCGTGCCGCAGCAGGGTCTCGGCCTCGTCCGGGTGGCCGGGCACGTGGACCGTCCAGCCGGGCAGGGTGTCCAGCAGGGCGACGTCCCCGGGCGCCATGTGGGTGCGGCCGCCGGCCGGCCAGTCGTACGAGCCGGCGGCGCTGACCAGGACGGCGCCGACGCCCTGGTGGACGAGGTCGAGCTTGACCTGCTCCCAGGGCCGTTCGATCAGGAAGCTGGCGAAGGTGTGGGCGATCGGGCGCAGTCCGGTGAGGGCGAGTCCGGCGGTGACGCCGATCTGCAGTTGCTCGCGGATGCCGACGTTGACCACCCGGTCGGGGTGGCGGGCGGCCGCCGGGCGGAAGGAGTCGGCGCCGATGTCGGCGAGCACCAGGGCGAGCCGCGGGTCGTGGTCGAGGAGTTCGGTGGTGACGGCGGCGAAGCGCTCGCGCATGGTCTCCATGGCAGGGGCCTTTCTCGGGGGCGGAGGTGTCCGGGGCTCGGGTCGGGTTCTCGGGTTCGGTTCCCGGGTTCAGTACTTGGGTTCGACGCGGGCGACGACGGCGTGCGGGCGGCCGGGGTGCGGGGCGGTGAACGCGGCGTGCAGGGCCTCGTGGTCGCGGCCGTCCACGGTGGCGGTGGACCAGCCCTCGGCGGCGAAGCGGGCCTCGATGGCGCCGCGCCGGCCGTGGGTGGCGGAGGAGTTGTCGATCACCACGGTGTGCAGCCGGTCCAGGCCGACGGCGCCGGCGAAGGCGATCGCCTCGTGGTTGCTGCCCTCGTCCAGTTCGGCGTCGCCGACCAGCACCCAGACCGCCGGGTCGGTCAGGCCCTGGGCGCGCAGGCCGAGCGCGGTGCCGGCGGCGAGCGGCAGGCCGTGGCCGAGCGAGCCGGAGGCGATCTCGGCGCCGGGCACCAGCAGCCGGTCCGGGTGGTGGCCGAGCGGGGAGTGGTAGCCGCCGAAGCCCGGCAGGACGGCCTCGTCGAGGAAGCCCCTGGCGGTGAGGACGGCGTAGTAGGCCATCGGGCCGTGGCCCTTGGAGAGCAGGAAGCGGTCCCGGGCCGGGTCGTCGGCGCTGTCGGGCGCGACCCGCAGCACGCGGTCGTAGAGCACCCAGAGGGCGTCCAGGGTGGAGGTGGCGGCGGGGCCGTGCTTCTCGTCGCCGGTCATCAGGGCCATCAGGGCGGGCAGGTCGGCGAAGCCGTACGGCCGCCGGCCGGTGGTTGCGGTGGTCATGTCGACCAGCGTGCAAGTTGAAGTCGGCTTCAGGTCAAGCGGCTATCCTCGGCCGCATGGGACCGACCCGCCACGACCTGCTGACCATCGGCCAGCTCTCCGCCCGCAGCGGCCTCGCCACCTCCGCGCTGCGCTACTACGAGCGGATGGGGCTGATCCACGCCGAGCGGACGGCCGGCAACCAGCGCCGCTACGCCCGGGCCACGCTGCGGCGGGTCGCCTTCGTCCGGGCGGCGCAGCGGGTCGGCCTCTCGCTGGAGGAGGCCCGCGCCGCCCTGGACCGGCTGCCCGAGGACCGGGCGCCGAGCACCGCCGAGTGGGGCGAGGTGGCTGCCACCTGGCACGAGCGGATCGACCGGCAGATCGAGGAACTCCAGCTGCTGAAGCGTAAGTTGACCGGCTGCATCGGCTGCGGCTGCCTGTCGCTGTCACGCTGTGCGCTGTACAACGCGGGTGACCGGGCGGCGGAGGCCGGCCCGGGTGCGCGGTACCTGCTGGGCGACCGGCCGGGCGAGGGGGCCTGACGGCGCGTCGCTCCCGGTACGCACCACCGCCGCAACGGCCCGACCGGATCGGGCGTTCGGCCGCTGGAGGCACCTGCCGCCCGTCTATGCTGCCCCGGTGAGAGTCGAGCGGCTGCGGGGAGACGGGTCATGACCGAGCATCAGGACATATCGCTGGACTGGATGTCCGACAGCGGCGAACCGCACGCGCCGGTGGACCTGCGCCCGGAGGTCCCGCACCCGGCCCGCATGTACGACTACTACCTGGGCGGCAAGGACAACTTCCCGGCGGACCGGGAGGCGGCCGAGAAGGTGCTCGCGCTGAGTCCGCTGGTGCGGCTCAGCGCGCTGGCCAACCGGGCGTTCCTGCAGCGGGCGGTGCGCCACCTGGCCGAGGCCGGGGTGCGGCAGTTCCTCGACATCGGCACCGGCATCCCGACCGCGGGCAACACCCACCAGACCGCGCAGCTGGTGCACCCGGACGCCCGGGTGGCGTACGTGGACAACGACCCGATCGTGCTGGTGCACAGCCGGGCGCTGCTGGCCGGCTCCAGCCGCGGCACGGTGACCGTCACCCAGGCCGACCTGCGCGACCCGGAGAAGATCCTCGCCGACCCGCAGGTGCGCGAACTGCTGGACCTGGGGCGGCCGGTGGCGCTGCTGCTGTTCGCGGTGCTGCACTTCGTGGACGACGCCGACGACCCGTACGGCATCGTGCGGACGCTGGTCGACGCGCTGCCGCCGGGCAGCCACCTGGCGCTCTCGCACGGCACCGGGGACTTCGTGCCGGCGTCCGAGGCCGAGAAGGGCCCGGCGATCTACCGCAACGCCACCGCGCAGCTGAGCATGCGCACCAAGGAGCAGGTGCTGAAGTTCTTCGACGGGCTGGAGCTGCTGGAGCCCGGCCTGGTGACGGCCCCGCTGTGGCGGCCGGACACGACGCCCTCGGCGACCGACGCCGAGGTGGGCATCTGGGCGGGCGTGGGCCGCAAGCCCTGAGCCGCCCGTACCGCCGCCCGCCGGCGCCCGTACCCCCTGGTGACTCCGGGGGAACGGGCGCCGCACGGCGGCTACTTGACGGATCCGGCCATCGCGCCCTGCACGAAGTAGCGCTGGCAGGAGAAGAAGACGGCGACCGGCACCAGCAGCGACAGGAAGGCGCCGGGGGCGAGCACGTCCAGGTTGCTGCCGAACTGCCGCATCTGGGACTGCAGCAGGACGGTGAGCGGCTGGGAGTCGCTGCCCGCGAAGACCAGCGCCACCAGCATGTCGTTCCAGACCCAGAGGAACTGGAAGATCGCCAGTGAGGCGAGGGCGGGCAGCGCGAGCGGCAGCGCGAGCCGGCGGAAGACCCGCCACTCGCCGCAGCCGTCGATCCGGGCGGCCTCCATGATCTCCTGCGGGATCTCCAGGAACTGGTTGCGCAGCAGGAAGACGGCGAACGGCAGGCCGTAGGCGACGTGGAACAGCACCACGCCGGGGACGGTGCCGAACAGGCCGACCGCGCCGAGCAGCCGGGCGACCGGTACCAGGCCGATCTGCACGGGCACCACCAGCAGGCAGACGACGACCAGGAACAGCCAGTCCCGGCCGGGGAATTCGAGCCAGGCGAAGGCGTAGCCGGCGAGCGCCGCGAGCACGACGGTGAGCGCGGTGGCGGGCACCGAGATCAGCACGGTGTTCCAGAACGCGCCGAGCACCTCGCCGCCGCCGAGCAGGGCGGTGTAGTTGTCGAGGGTGAGCCGGGCGGGGTGGGCGAGCACCGTCCACCAGCCGGAGGCGGCGCTGTCCTCCTTGGGCCGCAGCGAGGTGAGCAGCAGGCCGACGGTGGGCATCAGCCAGAGCGCGGCGGCGACGAGCAGCACCGCCTGGACGGCGCCGCCGCGGGTGCGGGCGGCGATCCGGGCGGCGAGGCGGGGCCGCGGCCGGGTGGACCCGGCGGTGCTGCCGGGGGCGGGCCGGGTGAGCAGCTGGGTCATCGGGTGCTCCTGCGGAAGCGGCGGACGTTGAGGACCATGGCGGGCACCACGAGCAGCAGCAGGAGCACGCCGAGGGCGCTGCCGAGGCCCTGGTCGTTGCCGCCGCCGAAGGAGACCAGCCACAGGCGCAGCGCGAGCACGCCGGCGTCCTGCTGGACGGGGCCGGGGGCGACGACGAAGACCAGGTCGAAGATCTTCATCACGTTGATGACCATGGTCACCAGGACGACGCCGAGCACGGGGGCGAGCTGCGGCACGGTGATCCGGCGGAAGATCTGCCACTCCCCCGCGCCGTCCATCCGGGCGGCCTCCAGGGTCTCCCGCGGCAGGTTGGCGAGGCCGCCGGCGATGACGACCATCGCGAAGCCGGCCCAGATCCACAGGTAGGCGCCGACGATCGCCGGGGTGACCAGGCCGGGGCCGAGCCAGGCGAGGCCGCGGTAGGGCGCGGCGAAGTTCGAAGCGGGCAGTTCGACGGTGCCGCTGGGGTGCCCGGGGAAGGCGAAGGAGCCGTCGGCGGCGGTGGTCGCGGTCGCGATCTGCCGCTGCCCGTCGAGGAGGCGGACGGTGACGCCGGGCAGGCCGCGCTCGCCGGGGTCGACCGTGCCGGGGGTGCCGCCGCCGGGGGTGACGTCGAGCCAGACGGTGCCGTGCACGCCGTCGCCTGCCGCCGGTGCGGCCGCGGGCTTCGCCGCGGCGGGCAGGGTGGCGGGCTTGAGTCCGACGAGCGGCACGGCGACGGCGCTGCCGGGTGCGGCCGGGGCGGCGCGCACCGCGCCGTCGGCGGCCCCGGCGGGCCCGCC
>NZ_JBEYFP010000110.1:0-14079 GCF_040634455.1 Kitasatospora sp. NPDC007106 | reverse complement strand
CACCCGGGTGGGAGGCCCCTCCGCCGTTCCCGTGCGTGCGTCAGCCGTCCGTTCCCGTGCGCGCGGTCCGTCGGCTGTCCCGTGCGTGCGGTCAGTCGTTGGCGGGGCGGCCGGCCGCGGCGAGCTCCTTGGCGGCCTCCGTCAGGTCCTTGACGGTGTCGATCGCCCGCCAGTAGCAGCCCTGCGGCAGTTGATAGCCCGCCAGCTGCTTGGCCCGCGCCAACTGCGGGAAGGTCGTCCGCTCGTGGTCGCCCACGTCGGGCAGCAGCGCCCGGAACGACGGCCCGAAGACGTACAGGCCCGCGTTGATGAGGAAGGGCGAGGGCGGCGCCTCGACGAAGTCCAGCACGTTGCCGAAGCGGTCGGTCTCCACCGCGCCCCACGGGATCCGCGGGCGGGCCAGCGCCAGGGTGGCCACCGCGGCCCGCTCGTGGTGGAAGGCGGCCATCTCGCGCAGGCTGAAACGCGTCCAGATGTCGCCGTTGGTGGCGAACCAGGGCTCGGCCGGCCGCGGCAGGGCCGCGGAGGCGTACTTGAGGCCGCCGCCGCGGCCCAGCGGCTCGTGCTCGACCACCGTGCGGACCCGCACCGGCAGTTCGGTGCCGTCGAGCCACTCCTGCAGCACCTCCGCGAGGTGGCCGCAGGAGATCACCACGTCGGTGACGCCCTCGGAGGCCAGCCAGGAGAGCTGGTGGCCGACGATCGGGATGCCCGTGCCGGGGATCTCCACCAGCGGCTTCGGACGGTCGTCGGTGTACGGGCGGAGGCGGGAACCCTGCCCGCCCGCCAGGATCACCGCCTGGGTGACGGCGGGCGCGGCGGCCAGGGTGACGGGGTCGGCGGCGGCCGCGAGCTCCGCGGCCATGTCGGCTGGCGTCTGATCAGCGGTCATAGCCAGAACAATAGGCTCCGCGGGGAGCTGACCCCATGCGTCCGGCGGCACTGCACCCGAACGGGCCGCCGAGCCCGTCCGGCAGGATCGGCGGACAGCGGGCCGCGGGTCACGCGCAACGGGCCGCGGACAGCGGCCGTGGGCAGCCGGAAGCGCTGCGCCCAGGTGCAGGGGGCGCAGCGCTCGCGGGTGGTCGGAACGGATCGGGCGGTGCCGCGGGAGGGGCCGTCAGGTGGTGACGCCGGCGGCGAAGGAGCCGTCGCAGACCGGGCGGGCGAAGGAGCGGGCCCGCTGCACGTCGCCCCCGTACTTGCGGACCGCCGCGCGGCCCAGCTCCGAGGCGAGCTCGGTGCAGTACGGCGTCAGCGACGGCTTCTCGCGCATGGTGCGCTCCAGCAGGTCCAGCGCGGTGCCCGGGTTGTGCGCGTCGAGCTCGTTGAGCAGGTCCGTGCGGAGGGCGTCCCGCGGGCTGTCGGCGGACCCGGCGGAGGTGCGGCCGATGCTGCCGTCGCTGCTGGACGCCGCGACCACCTGCTGGTCGAGGCCCGTCGGAGGAGCCCACGGAACCCGGGTCACGGCGAGAGTGCCGGTGGTCACCAGGATCACCGGCAGGGTGAGGGCCACGGTCTGGCCGATACGGCGTAGGAGCTGCTTCACGCCACAGGAGCGTAGCGACGGGTGGCGGAAAGGTCGCGCCGCGTTACACCAATGAGTGACCGGTGTCCTGTTTTGTTCCGTCATGCGGTTGACGGCCGGGCGGCCGGACGGGTGGTCGGACGGGTCGCCGCCCGGGGCCGCCCGGGGCCGGACGGGAGCGGGCCTGCGGGATCCCCGCCGGTGGGCCCGGCGTTTCGTCCGGACGCGCCGGGGCCCCGGCGGAACGGTGTCCGCCGGGGCCCGGTCGTGCTGCGGTGGGCGCGGCCCGGTCGCCCGGGCCGTCGGCTCACTTGCTCAGGCGCAGGCCCGTGCTGGTGGAGAAGACGTGGGTCTCGCCGCCGGTCGGGACCACGTGGATCGTCTCGCCCTTCTGCGGGACCTGGCGGCCGTGGACGCGCACGACGATGTCGGTGTCGTCGCCGCCGATCTTGGTGGTGCCGTAGACGTAGCCGTCGGCGCCGAGCTCCTCGACGACGTTGACGGTGACCGCGACGCCCTCGATGCCGCCGCCGGAGACGATCTCGAAGTGCTCCGGGCGGATGCCGACCGTGACGGTCTTGTCGGTGCCGGCGCCGGCCAGGTCCTCGCGGGAGATGTTGATGACCGAGCCGCCGAACTTCACGCCGCCGTCGACCAGCGGGACGTCGACGAGGTTCATCGCCGGCGAGCCGATGAAGCCGGCCACGAAGACGTTGGCGGGCTTGTCGTACATGTGGCGGGGGGAGTCGACCTGCTGCAGCAGACCGTCCTTGAGCACCGCGACGCGGTCGCCCATGGTCATGGCCTCGGTCTGGTCGTGGGTGACGTAGACCGTGGTGATGCCCAGGCGGCGCTGCAGGCCGGCGATCTGGGTACGGGTGGAGACGCGGAGCTTGGCGTCCAGGTTGGACAGCGGCTCGTCCATGAGGAAGACCTGCGGCTCGCGGACGATCGCGCGGCCCATCGCGACACGCTGGCGCTGACCGCCGGAGAGCGCCTTCGGCTTGCGGTCCAGGTACTGGGTGAGGTCGAGGATCTTCGCGGCCTCCTCCACCTTCTGGCGGATCTCGGCCTTCGACACGCCCGCGATCTTCAGGGCGAAGCCCATGTTGTCGGCGACGGTCATGTGCGGGTACAGCGCGTAGTTCTGGAACACCATGGCGATGTCCCGGTCCTTCGGCGGCAGGTGGGTGACGTCGCGGTCGCCGATGCGGATGGCGCCGCCGTTGACGTCCTCCAGACCGGCCAGCATGCGGAGGCTGGTCGACTTGCCGCAGCCGGACGGGCCGACCAGGACGAGGAACTCGCCGTCCTCGACGTGCAGGTCCAGGGCGTCGACGGCGGGCTTGGTGCCGCCGGGGTACAGGCGGGTCGCCTTGTCGAACGTGACAGAAGCCATGGCTGTGCTCTCCTTCACCGGCAGGAACGTGCCGGACGATCCGAGTAAAGGCTGGATTGTCGGGACCGGTGCTCCGCGTTCAGGAGTCGAACGGGGTCGGTCTCCCCGCGACCGTACCCGGACGTTCATCCGCTTGTCAGCCCCCGCCGGTGGCCGAATTCGGCATCGGTCCGATCACAAGCCGGACACATCACCCAAATCACCCGCCCGGCACCCCGTCCCACCGGCCAAAACCGACGGCGCCGCCCCGCACCGGCCCGCTACACTGCCCGTGGTACCGCCGTGGTCCGCCGCGGACGGTCACCGTGCCTCCTTAGCTCAGCTGGCCAGAGCACCGCTCTTGTAAAGCGGGGGTCGTCGGTTCGAACCCGACAGGGGGCTCCGTTCGGAATTCCGGAAGGGCCGGCTCGCGGGGCGTTCCCCGCGGCCGGCCCTTTCGTCGTCGTGGGGCGCCGGATGCTCCGTGGGCGTCTCAAAGGGTTGATCGGAGTGCCGGACGAGCGGTGCTCGCTGCGGCCCGACCGGGGCCGGTCCGGCTGGGCGCGCCGGGGGCCGCCGGGCGGTCGTACGGTGGACGGGGGGCCGAAGACGCCTGGCAGCAGGCGTGCGAGACCCGCGGGAGGTCGCGATGCCCGGTTCTGTCACGATCGGCCACACCGATGCGCTGGTGATGCTGAGCCACGACGACGCCAAGCGGCTGTCGACGATGCTCGGGGAGATGGCGAAAATGCTGGAGTCGTCCGGCGAGAGCCGGCTCGGCGACGCCCAGGTCGGCGAGCTCTGCCGGGGCAGGGCGGCGTCGCGCGAGGAGCTGACCGGCTGGTGCCGGAACCTCTCGCAGTACCTGGCCGAACACCTCTGACCGGACGCCCCCGGCCGGACCGGCGCCGATCGACTCCGGTCGACTCCGGTCGGGATTCCGGGTGCGGGCCGCGGCCGGGACGGCGGCCGGAACCGTCGCCCCGGCCGGCGGCGTGCCCGCTCCGCGGCGGTCTTCGACGGCCGGCCCTGCCGGCCGCCTCCGCGGGGTAGGTTCGCCGGTATGGAGCCGCTGTCCTGGATCACCGTGCCGACCCCGCTGCCGACCGGTCCGATGCGGCTGGCGGTCACGCCGACGGGCGTCGCGGCGGTCTCGTACGCGGGCGAGCCCACGGCCGGGGCGGGCGCGCCGGAGTGCACCGAGCGCCGGGTGGTCGACGCGGTCACCGGACAGCTGGCCGAGTACTTCGGCGGCCGCAGACGGCTGTTGGAGCTGCCGATCGACTGGCGCCTCGCCACCGGGTCGCACCGCGTGGTGCTGGAGCGGCTGGTGGCGGACGTCGGCTACGGGCGGACCATCACCTATGGCGAACTCGCGGCCCGCAGCGGGGTCTTCGAGGACGTCGCGGAACCCGGTCTGGCGGCCCGCACGGTCGGGCAGATGATGGGCGCCAACCCGCTCGCCCTGCTGGTGCCGTGCCACCGGGTGGTGGCCGCGGACGGGCTGGGCGGGTTCGGCGGCGGCCCGCAGGGGCTGGAGACCAAGCGCTGGCTGCTCACCCTGGAGGGTGTGCTGCCGCCGACGCTGGACTGGAACGGGCCGGTCGGCTGACCGGCCCGTCGGTCGCTCCGGGCCGGGCGGTTCAGACGGCGGCGGCAGCCGCGCCGAGCTGCCACGCGTGGGTGCGCTGCCGCGGCAGCACCGGCTGGATGCCGGAGACCAGGGTGTACTCGGTGTCGAGCAGGTCGGCGGCGAAGGCGGTCGCGGGCGCCTCGCCGAGGGCCAGCTGCACCGCCGTCCACGGCAGGTTGAGCCCGCACAGCCGGAGCTGGTGCAGCCCGCCGGAGGGGCGGGTGTTGACGTCGAGCACCACCGGGCGGCCGTGGTGGTGCCGGTACTGGACGTTGGAGAGGTAGGACACCCCGAAGGTCTCGACGAGCCGGCGGGTGGGCTCCAGGTACCGCGGGTCGGTGGTGAAGGTCCGGCGGCGCCGGGTCTTCGCCCGGCCGACGGCGGCGAGCAGCCGGCCGTCCGGCGAGGTGAGGCAGTCGACCGAGACCTCCGGGCCCTCCAGCAGCGGCATCACCAGCAGGTCGGCCGGCTCCGGGCTCTGCTCCAGGGCGTTCAGCACCAGGTCGAGCTGGACGCTCGCGTCGGGGAAGCCGGTGAGCCGGCGCAGGCTGAACGGCTCCCTGGTGAGCACCCGGAAGCCCTCGCCGCCGGCCCCGGAGGCGGGCTTGAGGCAGGCCGTCGACCCCTCCTCCTCGATCTCCTCGACCGCGGCGAGCAGCTCGTCGGCGGTGCGGACGTGCCGCCACAGCGGCACCGGCAGGCCGGCCGCGGCCATCGCCGCGTAGCCGTCGGCCTTGCTCTCGAAGACGGCGATCGCCGCGGCCGACGGGCACACCAGCGCGGTGCCGATCGCCTCGAAGTCGCGCCGGCGCAGGGATATCGCGAGTTGGCCCAGCCGGGGGAGGAAGACGTCTATGCTGTGCCGGGCGCAGAATTCCAAGGCGAATTCCACATAGGCCTCGGGGGAGAGGCCCTCGGGTTCGAGTGATCCGAAGTCCGCGGCGGCGAGCACCGGGGAGTCCGGGTCGACGTGCGTGGCATGGATCTCGACCGGGCGCGGAGCGGCGCGCAACAGGTCGATGAAGAAGACGTTCTCGGCGTAGGTACGGTTCAGCCAGACGCGAACGGGGGCGCTCACGGGGGTCTCCCTGGAAAAGGGCGCAACGGTGGGAGGGCGCGGTCGGGGCGGCCTGCCTGCCGGCGTCTTGCCGCGCTCTTGAGGTGGCACCTTAGCGCCCGCGCCGGGCCGGGCGGACGGGGGGTGGGGTGTCGTGCTGGCGGTCGGTCAACATCCCTGTGCATCAGGCTAGTTGGTGATCGATGACGGGCCGGTGACGTCGGGTTCCGGCATGTTGCGGTCAGATGAATTCAGCACCGGTCGGCGCGGGCGAGGCGGCCGGCGGCCCGGTGACGATGGACGTGCCCATGTCGGCTTCGGGCCGCGGCGGCGCCCGGGCGGCGTTCGGCCGGCGGACCGCATTTTCGAGTGCGTGCTCTATTCATACTATTTGTAGGCGTGAATTGACCACTCGTACGAGTGATTGCGGGCGGGGCCGAACGGGCGTCAGCATATTTTGACAAAGCGGCACGTCCGGTGTGCGCATGCCTCGCGCGAAGGGTTCCTCGATGTCGACCGAAACCAGCATTGGCGTTCATGCGCAGGAGGGTGATCCGCAGTCGCGGCGGCAGTCCAGCCTGAGCACGGCCGGTGCGCGGAATCTGGCCAGCACCACCAAGTCGGCGCCCCAGATGCAGGAGATCAGCTCGCGCTGGCTGCTGAGGATGCTCCCCTGGGTGCAGGTCTCCGGCGGCACGTACCGGGTGAACCGCCGGCTCAGCCACGCGGTCGGCAGCGGCCGGGTGGCGTTCGTCCGCACGGGCTCCCGGGTCGAGGTCCTGCCGCCCTCGCTGCGCGAGCTGCCGCTGCTGCGCGACGTGCAGGACGACGCCCTGCTCGCCGCCCTGGCCGCCGGCTTCGTGCAGCGGGAGTTCCGGGCCGGCGAGCAGCTGGCGGCCGAGGGCGACCCGCTCGGCGAGCTGCTGCTGGTCGCGCACGGCAAGGTCGAGCGGCACGGCACCGGGCGCTACGGCGACGCCACCGTGCTCGGCGCGCACGCCGACGGCGACCACCTGGGCGACGAGGCGCTGCTCGGCCCGGACGCCCGCTGGCCGGTCGGCCTGCGCGCCACCACCGCCGGCACCCTGCTCGCGCTGTCGCGCGCCGCCTTCGAGCAGGTCGCGGCCACCGCACCGGAGCTGCGCGAGCGCGCCAGGGCCCTCGCCGAGGGTGACCGGCGCCCGCGGAACAAGTACGGCGAGGCCGCGATCGAGATGTCCGCCGGCCACACCGGCGAGCACGAGCTGCCGGCGACCTTCGTCGACTACGAACTCGCCCCCCGCGAGTACGAGCTGAGCGTCGCCCAGATGGTGCTGAGGGTGCACACCCGGGTCGCCGACCTCTACAACGAGCCGATGAACCAGACCGAGCAGCAGCTCCGGCTCACCGTCGAGGCGCTGCGCGAGCGCCAGGAGCACGAGCTGGTCAACAACCCCGGGTTCGGCCTGCTCGCCAACGCGGACCACAGCCAGCGCATCCAGACCCACTCCGGCCCGCCCACCCCCGACGACATGGACAACCTGCTCAGCCGCCGCCGTGGCACCAAGTTCTACCTGGCCCACCCGCGGGCGATCGCCGCCTTCGGCCGCGAGTGCAACCGGCGCGGCCTGTACCCCGCCCCGGTGGAGGTCCACGGTCGCCGGGTGCCGGCCTGGCGCGGGGTGCCGATCCTCAGCTGCAACAAGATCCCGATCACCGACGGCACCAGCCCGATCCTCGCCATGCGCACCGGCGAGGACAAGCAGGGGGCGATCGGCCTGCACCAGACCGGCATCCCGGACGAGTTCGAGCCGAGCCTCTCGGTGCGGTTCGCCGGCATCGACGAGAAGGCGGTCATCTCCTACCTGGTCACCGCGTACTACTCCGCCGCGATCCTCGTCCCGGACGCGGTGGGCGTCCTGGAGAACGTCGTCCTGGACGGCCCGCGCGGCTGATCCGGCCCACCCGCCGCAGACGGGGCGGCACACCTGCACGACGGCACGCGAGCACGACAGCAGCAGGAGACAGCACCACGGCACGGGCGGCGCCGCACGGCCGCCCGTGCCGCCACACCGAGGGGGAGGACCACCATGGGGATCTTCGCGCCGGAGCGCGACCAGACCGACGGGAACGAGGCCGCCGACGTGCTGGCCCGTGCCCGCAGCGCCGTCGACCCGGGCCTGCGCGCCGCCGTCGACACCCTGCCGGGCTCGATGCGCCGCATCGCCGGCTACCACTTCGGCTGGTGGGAGGCGGACGGCACGCCCGGCACGACCGGCTCCGGCAAGGCGATCCGTCCGGCGCTGGTGCTCGCCGCCACCCAGGCGGCCGGCGGCCTCCCCGGCTCCGCCGTCCGGGCCGCCGCCGCGGTGGAGCTGGTGCACAACTTCACGCTGCTCCACGACGACGTCATCGACCGCGACCGCACCCGCCGCCACCGCCCCACCGCCTGGCGGGTGTTCGGCACCACCGAGGCGATCCTGGCCGGCGACGCCATGCACTCCCTGGCCCTGCGCGTCCTCGCCGAGGACACCCACCCCGCCGCCCCGGCGGCCGTCCGCCGGCTCGCGGACTGCGTGGTCGAACTCTGCGCCGGCCAGCAGGCCGACTGCTCCTTCGAGCAGCGCAGCGACGTCACCCTGGCGGAGTGCCTGGCCATGGCCGAGGGCAAGACGGGGGCCCTGCTCGGCTGCGCCTGCGCCGTGGGCGCGCTCTACGCCGGGGCGGGCGAGGCGGTCGCCGACGTGATGGACGCCTTCGGCCGGGAGATCGGCCTGGCCTTCCAGCTGATCGACGACCTCATCGGCATCTGGGGCGACCCGGCCGTCACCGGCAAGCCCGTCGGTGCCGACCTCGCCGCCCGGAAGAAGTCCCTGCCGGTGGTGTACGCGCTGAGCAGCGGCACCGCCGCCGCGGCCGAGCTCGCCGCGCTCTACGCACTGGACCGTCCGCTCAACGCCGCCGAACTGCAGCGGGCCGCCGCCGCGGTCGACCGGGCCGGGGGCCGCAGCTGGGCCCAGGGCGAGTCCTGCGAACGGATGGCCTCGGCCATCGCCCACCTCGCCGAGGCCATCCCCGACCCCTCCGAGGCGGACGACCTGCTCGCCCTCGCCGAACTCGTCACCCGGCGCTCCCACTGACGAGCGGACCGTCGGCACCGGGCCGCGGCCGCGGCCGTCAGACGCCCCCGGCCGCCCCCGCGGCGGAGAGGAGCTCCTTCTCCTTCTCCTCGGCGATGCCCAGCGGCGTCCCGCCCTGGGTGTAGGGGGCGTCGCGGGGGCCGCGCCGCCCGATCCAGGCCCAGGTGTCGCGGACGGTCTCCTCGACGGGCCGGTTGCGCAGGCCGGCCTCCCGGGCCCGGGAGGTGTCGGCCCGCCAGATGCCGGCCCAGTCGGGCTCGTCGGGCGTCCACAGCGGCAGCTCCGTCCAGGGTGCGACCCCGGCGGCGAGCAGCGCCCCGTCGGCGACGGGCACGAACTCGGCGTCGGCGCCGGTGGCCTCGGCGCAGGCGCGCAGCATCGCGGCCATGGTGGTCCCGCCGGCCGGCCCGGTGGTGACGTACCGGCCCGTCCGGCCCTGCTCCAGCAGACCGAGTCCGAAGGCGGCGAAGTCGCGGGCGTCGATCAGCTGCATGGCGCGCTCCGGATCGCCGGGGAGGATCACCTGCCCGCCGCGGGCGATCCGCTCCAGCCACCAGAGCAGTCGGCCGACGTTCTCGTGCGGACCGATCAGCAGACCGCAGTTGAGCAGCGTGGAGTTCTCGCCGAAGTGCTCCGTCACGGCCCGCTCGCAGCCGGCCTTCAGCGCGTTGGCGGGGGGCTGGTCCGGCGGGGTGTCGGCCGGGCAGTCGAAGGTGGCGGAGGTCTCGTCCACCGGCCGGGCGGGCCAGTCGGCGAAGGCGTGGATCGAGGAGACGAAGCTGTAGTGGCCGGCGCGGCCGCGCAGCAGCCGGGCGGCCTGCGCGACGGCGTGCGGCTGCTGGCCGGAGGTGTCGACGACGGCGTCCCAGCTGCGGCCGTCGACGAGCCGGGCGAGGTCCTCCGCTCTGGTGCGGTCGCCGTGGACGGCCTCGACGCCGGGCCGGTCGGGCCCGGTGATGCCGCGGTTGAAGGTGGTGACCCGGTGACCGCGGGCGAGGGCGTCGGAGACGTAGGCCCGGCCGAGGAAGGACGAGCCGCCGAGAATGAGGATGTTCATACCGATGACCCTCTCCGGCGCGGTCCGTCCGCACACGGGCGTTCACTCCTGGCGGACCGGGCGGCAGCGTCGGCCACCGGCCGGGCCGACGGGTCATTAGTCTCACTCCGTACCGATTTGTCCGAGGGGAGTGTGGCGGCATGGGTAATCCGGTCCTGGTGGACGAGGCCACGGTGCGGGGCACGGCGGCGGAGGCCTGGATCTGGGGGCTGCCGATGCTGGAGAACTACCGGACGCTCTACGCGCAGGCCGTCGACGAGGCGGACCCCCGCCACGTCGGCGGCTTCGGCGTCTTCCGCCACTACCCACACCCCTTCACCCCGGCCAACACCGACGTCGTCACCCCCAACAACGACACCCCGTACTCGCTCGCCTGGCTCGACCTGCGGGCCGAGCCGTGGGTGCTGGAGGTCCCGGCCACCGACCGCTACCACGTGCTGCCGCTGCACGACCTCGACACCTGCTACGTGGGCTTCGTCGGCTCCCGCACCACCGGCAACGGCGCCGGCCGCCACCTCGTCCTCGGTCCGGACCACCGCGGCACCCCGGGCGAGGGCTTCGACGGCGTCCTGCACGCCGACACCCGGCTGGTCGGCATCGTCGGACGGACCCACCTGGCGGGGCCCGAGGACGTCCCCGCCCTGGAGCAGGTCCAGGCCGGCTACCGGCTGCGCCCGCTCAGCGCCCACCTGGGCACCGAACCGCCACCGCCCGCACCCGACCCGGTCTGGCCGGTCTGGCGCGAGGAGGTCCTCGACGGCCTGGAGTTCTTCTCCTTCCTGGACTTCCTGCTGGGCTTCTTCCCGGTGCTGCCGGCCGACGCCGACCTGCGCCGCCGCCTCGCCGAACTCGGCGTCGGAACCGGGGACTTCGAACCCGCCGCGCTGCCCCTGGAGATCCGTGGGGCGATGGCCCGGGGAATCGCCGACGCCCGGACCAGGCTGAACGCGGCGGTGGCCGGGAGCCACGACTCCACCGCCCTGTTCGGGACGAGGGTCCAGCTCGGCACCGACCACCTCGGCCGGGCGATCGGTGTGCTGCGCGGCCTGTACGGACTACCGGTCGAGGAGGCCTGGTACACCGCCTGGACCAGCGAGGACGACCCGGACGGTTCGGGCGACCCGGGCGGCCCGGACAGCGCGGGCGGCCAGGGTGGTGCGGACGGCCGCCCGCTGGACGGCTCGGTCCGCTCCTACCTCCTCCGCTTCCCGCCCGGGGGCCGCCCGCCCGCGCGGTACTTCTGGTCCGTCACCGTCTACGGACTGCCCGACCAGCTGCTCGTCGACAACCCCGTCGACCGGTACTCGATCGGCGACCGCACCCCCGGCCTCACCGCCGACGAGGACGGCGGCCTGACCCTCCGGCTCCGCCACGAACGCCCCGAGGACCCGCGGGAGCAGGCCAACTGGCTGCCCGTCCCGGCCGGGCCCTTCACGGCCGTGCTGCGGGTGTACGGCCCCGAGCCCACCGTCCTCGACGGCCGCTGGCAGCGGCCGCCGCTGCTCGCCGGCCCCTGAGCCCCGCCCCGGCCACCCCGCCCCGCCCTGCACCCGCCCGCCCCGTTGCACCCGAACGGCCGTCCGGAAAATGGACGGCTCGGGCTGTAACGCCGTGCCGTCCCCGGCGCGTCCTACAGGAGGAAGCGCACAGCGGGGGAGCGGGAGCGGGGGAGGAGGGGACGGGCATGGCCGGGGGAGGACCGGGACGCGGCGCCAGGGACGACGAGTTCCTGGAGTTCGCGGCGACCCGATCGAGCCATCTCTACCGTTCCGCCTGCCTGCTGACGGGCGGTGACACCCACCTCGCCGAGGACCTCGTCCAGGAGACGCTCGGCCGGATGTACGCGGTCTGGCGCACCGGCGGCTGGCGTCCCGGCACCAAGCGGATCGACAACCCCGCGGCCTACGCCCAGGGCGTGCTCTACCGCCTGTTCCTCTCGCACGTCCGGCGCCGCAGCAGCACCGAGCGCCCGGTCGGGGACCTGCCGGACCGGGCCGCCCCGGCCGGCGACTCCTCGCTGCGGGTCACCCTGATCGAGGCACTCGCCCGGCTCTCGCCGCGGGACCGCGCCGTCCTGGTCCTCCGCTACTGGGAGGACGTCAGCGTCGAGGAGACCGCGGAACTGCTGGGGGCCAGTCCGGGCGCCGTCCGGACGCAGACCTCACGGGCGCTCACCCGGCTGCGGGCGCTGATCGGCGACGCCCTCCCCGACCTCGCCCTGCGCTGACCGTGCCCCGCCCGAGCGCCGCGCCGCCCGACCGTTCCCGTCCGGCCACCCCGTCCGACCACCCCGTCCGACAACCCCGTCCGACCATCGAGAACCACCCGATCCGACCGCAGAGACGGTGAACCAGCCATGTCCGACGCACCCGAGCCACTCCCCGAGGAGGAGCTCGTCCAGCTCTTCCGGGAGGCCGGTGACGGCTTCCTGGCCGACCGTCCGCAGATCGTGCTCGGCGCCGTGGAACGCGGCCGGGCCCTGCGCCGCCGCCGGGTCGCCTCCGTGATCGGCGGGACGGCCGCACTGGCCGTGATCGCGGGCGGCGGAGCCCTGCTGGCGACCGTCCCCGGTGGCCCCGGCCGGTCCTACCGGACGGCGGCGGACTCCGCCGCCGGCTCGGGGATGACCGACCAGGAGATGGTGGCGGCCCTCAGACCGCACCTGGACGGCTGGCGGATCGTCGACGTCCGCGGCACCGGGACGGCCGGCTCCGCCGAGGCCGGAACGGCGCCGCTGGTGGAGATCACCGTGGACGACGGCCACGGCCGGGCCGGTGTCCGGACGGCGGTCTGGCGCGACACCGTGCGGACGGTGCTGCAGTCCACCGCCTGCCCCGAGCCGAGGCACACCGAGGTGACCTGCAGCCGGGCGGAGCTGCCGGACGGCTCCGCCGTGATGACCTGGAAGTCCGGTTACGCCGACACCGGGGCCAAGTCCTGGTGGTGCCTGCTCGCCACCGCGTCCGGCAAGCGGGTCTCGGTCACCGAGTGGAACTCCTCCGAGGTCGGCGAGACCGCCAGCCGCACCGACCCGCCGCTGACCGTCGACCAGCTCCGGGTGATCGCCGTCGACCCGGTCTGGGACCGCGCGGTGGACGACACCGGACTCCGGACCGGGGCCGCGCAGCCCTGACCGGACGGCGGGCCGGGGCCGTCCGGTCAGGGCCGAGCCGGGCTCAGGGGGTGGTGCCGCCGGAGGGCGGCGGAGAGGCGGCGTCCCGACCCGGTGCGGGATCGCTGCCGTGCGCCGGGCCGGAGCCCTCGGCGGCCGGCGGCGAGGGGTCACCGGCAGGACCGGACGCACCGCCCGACCCGCCTCCGGTCCCGCCCGACCCGCCTGTCCCACCGCTGCCGCCCGTGCCGCCGGTACCGCCCGGCTCGGGACTCCGGCTGCCGCCGGGCTCCGACGGGCTGCCGCCCGAGCCGGTGCCGCCGGACGGGGTGCCCCCGGAGCCGGTGCCGCCCGAACCCGTGCCGGGTGTGCCGGTGGGTGTGGCAGGGGCGGGCGAGCCGCTGTCCGACGGACCGTCGGGCTGCCCGCCGCGCTGGACGGGCCCGCCCTCCAGGGTCACCACGGCCTCCGACGGCGGCAGCGCGATCCTCGCCGTCCAGTGCCCGGCCGGGACGCGCTCCTCGTCCACCGTCACCGTCACGGTGATCCGCTGACCGGGCTCCAGGGTGCCCTCGTCCCGGCTGAGCCGCAGCCAGCCCACCTCGACCACGGCGTGCCAGTGGATGCCGGTACCGCCGGAGTTGGTGAGGGTGATCACCGTGCGGTTGCCCCACTCGCTGGCCTCCACGGAGAGCTGCCCGGGCCGGGCGGGCGGTGTCGGCGCCGCGGGAGCGACCTCGGCCGCGGCCAGCTTGCGGGAGCCGTGCGAGGGCACCGGGACGGCGGCACCCTCGACCACGGGCAGCAACGTTTCTGCAGTCGACGCCCCCGCCAGTCGCAGGCCTTCACCCTGCTCCGCACCGTTCCCGTCGGCGACGGCGTCCGGCACGGTCGGCTGCTCCGCCCCGGACGCGTCCAGGGAGAGCCCCGGTGAGTCCACCCGGACGGAGGAGACCGGCGAGGCCGACCCGACACCCTCGCCGCCACCGCGGTACGCCGCCCACAGCGCCACCACCGGCGCCGTCAGGACGGCCGCCAGGACACCGGTGGTCACCACCCGCTGCCGGACCACCGCCAGCCCCGCGGAGGGGGCCCGGTGCCGGGGGAAGCCCCGCTGGTCGAAGCGGATCGCCGCGGGCCCCTGGCCGGGCGCCGCAGCCAGCCGCCGGCCGGCCGCCGCGCCCGCCAGGAAGGC
>NZ_JBEYFP010000109.1:0-14223 GCF_040634455.1 Kitasatospora sp. NPDC007106 | reverse complement strand
TCACCGGCCGGCCCCCCGCAGGCGAAGGGGGCGGGGGGACCGCGCGACGGTGGGGGCGGATGCCGTGCCCCGCCGGTCGCGCGGTTCCCCGCGCCCCTCCTTGGTACCGCTACCGGTGCCGAGTGAGCGATTCTCAGACGGTGCGGAAGGCGAGGACCACGTTGTGGCCGCCGAAGCCGAAGGAGTTGTTCAGCGCCGCGATCCGGCCCTCGGCGGGCAGGTCGCGCGGACCGCCGCGGACGATGTCCGCCTCGATCTCGTCGTCCAGGTCGTCCACGTTGATGGTCGGCGGGGCCGTGCGGTGGTGCAGCGCCAGCACGGTCGCGACGGTCTCGATGCCGCCGGCGCCGCCCAGCAGGTGGCCGGTCATCGACTTGGTGGCCGAGATGGCCACGTGCCCGAGGTGCTCGCCGAGCTCCTTGGAGAGGGCCTTCACCTCGGCGGTGTCGCCCTGCGGGGTCGAGGTGGCGTGCGCGTTGACGTGCACGACCTCGGCCTTGTCCAGGTCGCTGTGCTCGAACAGGTCGGCGATCGCACGGGCGACACCGGCACCGGTCGGCTCCGGCTGGGCGATGTGGTGGGCGTCCGAGGACAGGCCCTGGCCGACGGCCTCGCAATAGACGCGGGCACCGCGGGCGGCCGCGTGCTCGGCCGACTCCAGCACCACGACGCCCGCGCCCTCGCCGAGGACGAAGCCGTCCCGGGCCTTGTCGTACGGACGCGAGGCGCGCTGCGGCTCGTCGTTGTTCTTGGACATCGCCATCATGTTGGCGAACGCGGCGATCGGCAGCGGGTGGATCGCCGCCTCGGTGCCGCCGGCCACCACGACGTCGGCGCGGCCGGTGCGGATCATCTCGATCGCGTAGCCGATCGCCTCGGCGCCGGAGGCACAGGCGGAGACGGGGGTGTGCACGCCGGCGCGCGCACCGACCTCCAGGCCCACGTTGGCCGCGGGGGAGTTCGGCATCAGCATCGGGACGGTGTGCGGGGAGACCTTGCGGACGCCCTTGTCCTTCAGCACGTCGTACTGGTCGAGCAGGGTGGTCACGCCGCCGATGCCGGAGGCGATCACGGCGCCCAGGCGCTCGGGCGCGAGCTTGGAGGACTCGTCGGTGGCCGGGGTCTCGAAGCCCGCGTCGGCCCAGGCCTCGCGAGCGGCGATCAGCGCGAACTGCGCCGAGCGGTCCAGCTTGCGGGCCAGCGGACGGGGCAGCACCTCGCCCGGGTCCACCGCGGTGCGCGCGGCGATCCGGACGGGCAGGTCCGCGGCCCACTCCTCGGTCAGCGCGCCCACGCCGGAACGGCCCTCCAGCAGGCCCTCCCAGAACGAGGCGGCGTCGCCGCCCAGCGGCGTGAAGGCGCCGATACCCGTGACTACCACGGTGCGGTTTTCAGCGGTCACTGGTTCTTCTTCTCTCACGTGTGCAAGGGGTGGCGGAGGGGCCGTGGGGGAACGGCCGGCCGGGGCTGGGTGCGCCCCGGCCGACCGCAGGCAGCCGGACGGGCCGGCCGCGGGTTCAGCTGTTGGCGAGGATGTAGTCCACCGCGTCGCCGACGGTCTTGAGGTTCTTGACCTCGTCGTCCGGGATCTTCACGTCGAAGCGCTCCTCGGCGGCCACGACGACCTCGACCATGGACAGCGAGTCGACGTCCAGGTCGTCGGTGAAGGACTTGTCGAGCTCGACGTCCTCGGTCGGGATGCCGGCGATCTCGTTGACGATCTCGGCGAGACCTTCCAGAACCTCGTCCTTGGTAGCCATAGCGGCTGCTCCTCTTCGGGTGTAGACAGCGAGCGGTCCGGCGGACCGTCGCGGGATTTCGGGGGCGCGGGCGCCCGGGGAGGGTGCCTAGGGGAGAGTAACGACTGCGGCGGCGTACACGAGACCCGCCCCGAAGCCGATGATGAGGGCGAGGTCGCCGCTCTTGGCCTCACCGCTCTCCAGCATGCGCTCCATCGCCAGCGGGATGGAGGCCGCGGAGGTGTTGCCGGTCTCGGCGATGTCGCGCGCGACCGGCACCGACTCGGGCAGCTTCAGTGCCTTGATCATGGCGTCGGTGATGCGCATGTTCGCCTGGTGCGGGATGAAGGCGCCGAGCTGGTCGGCGGTGATCCCGGCGGCGTCCAGGGCCTGCTGGGCCACCTTCGCCATCTCCCAGACCGCCCAGCGGAAGACGGTCTGACCCTCCATCCGCAGGGCCGGCCACTTGGCCTCGTCGCCGGCGCCGTTGACGGCGTCCTCCTTGGCGAACGCGGTGTCCCAGGCCTGGGTCTGCGAGATGACGTCGCGCTGCGAGCCGTCCGATCCCCATATCACCTTGCCGATGCCGGGGGTCTCGGACGGACCGACGATCGCCGCGCCCGCGCCGTCACCGAAGATGAAGGCGGTCGAACGGTCGGAGGTGTCGGTCAGGTCGCTGAGCCGCTCCACGCCGATGACCAGCACGTACTCGGCGCTGCCGCCGCGCACCATGCCGTCGGCCAGGCCCAGGCCGTAGCCGAAGCCCGCGCAGGCGGCCGAGATGTCGAAGGCCGGGGCGGTGCCGCAGCCCAGCCGGTCCGCGATCTCGGTGGCGATCGCCGGGGTCTGCTTCAGGTGCGAGACGGTCGCCACGATCACGCCGCCGATCTGCTCCGGGGCGATCCCGGCCTGGGCGATCGCCTTGCCGGCGGCCTGCACCGACATCTCGGCGACGGACTCCTCCGGTCCGGCCCAGCGGCGCTCGGCGATCCCGCTGCGGGTGCGGATCCACTCGTCCGAGGACTCGATCCAGTTGAGCACCTCGGCGTTGGGAATCACCCGGACGGGGCGGTAGCCGCCGACGCCGTGGATGCGCGAGTGCGCGGCACCGGTGGCCGGCTTGATCTGGGGCGCTGTCATCCGTTGTTCTCCTGAGCACCGTGCTCGGCGACCAGCCCGCGGGCCTTGTCGAGATCGGCAGGGGTCTTGAGGGCCAGCGTCGCCACGCCCTTGAGGTTGCGCTTGACCAGGTTGGTGAGGGTGCCCGCGGGCGACAGCTCGATCACGGCCGTCGCACCGAGCTGCTGGATCGCGTCCATGCACAGGTCCCAGCGGACCGGGTTGGAGACCTGCGACACCAGGCGGGCCAGCACCTCGGCACCGGAGCCCACCACGCCGCCGTCCTTGTTGGAGACGTACGCCACGGCCGGGTCGGAGACCGCCAGCCCGGGGGCGAACTTCTCCAGGCGCTCCACGCCCGGAGCCATGTGCTCGGTGTGGAACGCGCCCGCCACCTTCAGCGGGATCAGCCGGGCGCCGGCCGGCGGGTCCGCCTTCAGCGCCTCCAGCTGCTCCAGCGTGCCGGCCGCCACGATCTGGCCGCCGCCGTTGTTGTTGGCCGCGGTCACGCCGTGCTCGGCGAGCTTCGCGGCGACGGCGTCCGGCTCGCCGCCGAGGACGGCGGTCATCCCGGTCGGCCGCGCGGCGGCCGCCTCGGCCATGCCCAGGCTCCGCTCGCGGACGAACGCCAACGCGTCCTCGGCGCTCAGCACGCCGGCCAGCGCGGCCGCGGTGATCTCGCCGACGCTGTGGCCGGCCACGCCGCCGACCAGCGAGCGGAAGTCACCGTCCGCGAACAGCACGCCGGCCGTCACCAGGCCGGCGGCCACCAGCAGCGGCTGGGCCACCGCGGTGTCCTTGATCTCTTCCTCGGAGGCCTCGGTGCCGTAGCGGACGAGGTCGAGACCGGCGACCTCGGACCACTGTCCGAGGCGGTCGGCGGCGCCGTCCAGCTCGAGCCAGGGGCTGAGGAATCCGGGGGTCTGAGCACCCTGTCCAGGGGCGACGATTACGAGCACGGTTCAACCCTCTCTCGCCAGGCACCCGTGGGCGGGTAGGCGACGACAACGAAGAAAAGCACGCCGGGTTGTGCAGTCCCTACAGCGCGGTCAGCCCTGGTCGGCGACGGCTCCGAGACGGCCCAGCGCAAGGGCGATGCGCAGGGTGAACGCCGAGCGCACGTCGGACGGAGCATAGCCCGTGACGTCAGTCACACGACGCAGCCGGTAGCGCACGGTGTTGGGGTGGACGAAGAGCATCCGGGCCGCGCCCTCCAACGAGGACGCCTGCTCCAGGTAGACACTCAGCGTCTCCAGCAGTGCCGACCCCGCCTCGTCCAGCGGTGTGTAGATCTCCTCCACCAGCTGCCGCCGGGCCGCCCGGTCCCCGGCGAGCGCCCGCTCCGGCAGCAGGTCGTCGGCCAGCACCGGCCGCGGCGCGTCCGGCCACGCCGCGCACGCCCGCAGCCCGGCCGCCGCGGCCTGCGCCGAGCGCGTCGCCGACAGCAGGTCCGGCACGCTCGGACCGACCACCACCGGGCCCGGCGCGAACTGCCCGATCAACGCCTTCGCGGTGTGCACCGGCTCCTTGTCGCCGCCGACCACCACCACCAGCCGGCGGCCCAGCACGCCCGTCAGCACCTGCAGCTTGGCGTACCTGGCGGCCCGTCGGATCGCCTCGACCACGGCCTCGCTGTCCCCGTCCGGGGCGCTGCCCATCACCACCCGTACCTGGCTCGGCTGACCCCAGCCCAGCGCCGCCGCCCGCGACAGCACGCCCTCGTCCGCGTCGCCGGAGAGCAGCGAGTTCACCACCAGCGCCTCCAGGCGCGCGTCCCACGCACCCCGGGCCTCCGCCGCCTGCGCGTACACCTGGGCCGTCGCGAAGGCGATCTCCCGCGCGTACACCAGCACCGACTCGCGCATCCCGGCCTCGTCGCCGGGGGCGGCCACCTCCTCGATGGCCTCCTCCATCACCTCGATGGTGGTGCGGATCAGCTCCACGGTCTGCCGCAGGGTGATCGCCCGGGTCAGCTCGCGGGGCGCCGTCCCGAAGACGTCCGTGGAGATCGCCTGCGGCGCCTCCGGATGCCGGTACCACTCGGTGAACGCCGCGATGCCCGCCTGCGCGACCAGGCCGATCCACGACCGGTGCTCCGGCGGCATCCGCCGGTACCAGGACAGCTGGTCGTCCATCCGGGCGATCGCCGCGGTGGCCAGCTTGCCCGAGGACTTCTCCAGCCGCTTCAGCGTCGCCGAGCGCAACTCGGCCCGCTCGGCGGCCAGTCTGCGCTCCTGCGCGGTCAGCCGCCCACCTCGCGGAGGGCGCGGCGGCTCCCCGGCCGGCGCCGCCTTGCGGGCGGCCGCCTTTTTGTCGGCCTTCGCGCCGTCGGCCCTCGCGCTCTCGGGCTTCGGGCTGTCGGGCTTCGGGCTGTCGGGCTTTGCTGATGCGGCTGGCACAGGAACAAGACTGCCTCACCACACGCCGTGCTCGTGCACACCCCCCGCCGGTGGGAACCCGGCGCGCCGGACCGCACCGGCCGCCCGCCGCGCCGCACCGGCTACCGTGAGCGGGTGACCGAGACCCGAGACCGCGGCCGTGCCGACCTCCGCCGGGCGCCCGAGCGCTACCGCTCCACCCCGGCCGAGGGCATCGAGACCCGGCACTCCTTCTCCTTCTCCGGGCACTACGACCCGAAGAACACCCACTTCGGCGCGCTGCTCGCCTGCAACGAGGAGACCCTCGCCCCCGGCGCCGGCTTCGACGAGCACCGCCATCGCGACACCGAGATCCTCACCTGGGTGCTGGAGGGCGCGCTCGCCCACCGCGACGACGACGGGCACGCCGGGGTCGTCCGCCCCGGCATGGTCCAGCACCTCAGCTCCGGCTCCGGCATCGGCCACACCGAACGCAACCTCGGCGGCTCCGCCGTGCCCGTCCGCTTCGTCCAGATGTGGCTGCAGCCCGACACCTTCGGCACCCCGCCCGCGTACGGCCTGCGGAAGGTCGAACCCGCCGAGGACGGGCTGACCCTGCTCGCCTCCGGCCTGGAACGTGACGCCGCGTCGGACGCCCTGCGGCTGCGCCGCTCCGACGCCGCCCTGTACCTCGTCACCGCCGGCCCGTGGCAGCCGCTGCCCGCGCTCCCCGAGGCGCCCTACCGGTACGTCCACCTGACCGCCGGCTCGCTCGGCTACCGGACCGTCCCCGGACCGCACGGTGCCGGCCGCTCCCTCGAACCCGGCGACGCCGTCCGCATCACCGGCGACGCCTTCACCGACCCCACCGCCGGCCCGGACGGCGCCGAACTCCTGCTCTGGGAGATGCACTCACCGCTGACCTACGGCTGAGGCCGCGGGGTCCTCACAGGTCCTCGTGGTCCGACCAGGTGTACCAGGGGCCGGACCGGTGGGTGTAGGACACCTCGTCCTCCGGAGGCCCGTCCGGCAGGTACGCGAAGCCGGTGCGTTCGAGCAGACCGCTGCCCGGCACGGTGAACCGGAACCCGCGGACACCCACCGCGGTCACGTCGTCGACCGGGTACGTGCCGAGGTGCGACGGCTGCGGCAGCCGGCCGTCGCCGGCCGCCACGTGTTCGGCCCGTTCGGCGAAGGAGCTCAGCGCCGGACGGGCCAGCGCGAACCGGGCCTGCTGCGGCACCTGGAAGTGCAGCAGCACCGCGGTGGCCGCCAGCAGCAGCGGCGGCACCGCCCACCGCCAGTTGCCGGCCGGCCGCACGGCGGCGGCGGGTGCGTCGGAGAACAGCCAGCCGAACCAGAGCACGACGGTGGCGGCACCGCCCGCGAGCGCCACGAAGGCCATCGCCCAGTCCGCCGCGGGCAGGCTGAACGCCAGCAGCGCCGCGGCGGCCAGGACCGCGCAGCCCGCCAGGACGGAGTTGCCCGGCCTGCGGAGCCGACCGCGGCGACGCCACAGGGCGGTCGCGGCGGCGACGGGCATGGCGGCGGCGACGAGCGCGGCGATGCAGCCCAGGGCCCCCAGCGCCACCAGGCACACGGCGACCACGGCACCACCGACCGCGACGATCCCGGTCGCCCGCGGCACGGCCGCGACGAGGAGGACGAGCAGGGCGAGCAGGACGGGCCCGCGGTAGCCCTGAACCGTCATCAGCTGCCGCACCCGCGACACGGACATCGAATGCATGACCGATGATCTACCGCAGCCGGGCGCGGCCGTGCAAGGCCCGTTCCGGGCACCGGGCCGGGTGCCCCCGCGCCCGGAGCGGCCCCGTCAGCCCCGGAGTTCGGCGAGGACGGCGTCGGTGAAGAGCGGCCAGACCTCGGCGGCCCAGGGGCCGAAGTCACGGTCCGTCAGGGCGACGGTGGCCACACCGGCGGCGGGGTCGACCCAGAGGAAGGTGCCGGACTGGCCGAAGTGGCCGAAGGTCCCGGGCGAGCTGGTGGTGCCCGTCCAGTGCGGGTCCTTGGCGCCGCGGATCTCGAAGCCGAGCCCCCAGTCGTTGGGCCGCCGGTGGCCGAAGCCGGGCAGGACGCCGCCGAGACCGGGGAAGGCGACCTCGCGGGTGGCCCGCTGCACGGTGGTCGGGTCGAGCAGCCGCGGGGCCTGGAGCTCCGCGGCGAACAGGGCGAGGTCGGCCACGGTCGACAGGCCGCCCGCGCCGGCCGGCGCCCGGTGCGCGGTGTTGATCAGCGTGGCGTGCATCCCGAGCGGCCGGAAGACGGCCTCCTGCGCGTACTGCGCGAACGGGATGCCGGAGGCCTTCTCCAGGGTGTCGGCGAGGACGTCGAAGCCGGCGTTGGAGTAGAGCCGCCGGGTGCCGGGCTGCGCCATCACCCGGTGCTCGTCGAAGGCCAGCCCCGAGGTGTGGGCGAGCAGGTGACGGACGGTCGAGCCCTCGGGCCCCGCCGGGTCGTCGAGTTCGAAGACGCCCTCCTCGACGGCGACCAGCGCGGCGTACGCGGACAGCAGCTTGGTCACCGACGCCAGCGGGAAGAGGTGCTCCTGCGTCCCGTGCGCGCCGAGCACCGCCCCGTCCGTGCCCCGCACCACCGCGGCCGCCGCGTTCGGCACCGGCCAGTCCTCGATCATCCGCAAGCTCTGCATGCGCCGACCATAGCCGCCCGCCGGCCGGCGCCGCGTGGCAGGCTTGCTTGGAGTGCACTCCAACTCAGTAGCGTCGTAGCCGTCGCCGACCACCGAGGAGGCCTCCGTGGCACCGCCCGTCCGCTCCGCGTCCGTTCTCGCCGATCCGCTCGCCTGCACGCACGAGGACGAGCCGGCCGAGCCCGTGCGCAGCGAATGGCACACGATCAGCGAGGTCTCCGCGACCACCGGTCTGACCGCGCACACCCTGCGCTGGTACGAGCGGATCGGCCTGCTCGACCCGGTGGACCGCTCGCACTCGGGACAGCGCCGCTACAACGGCGCCGACCTGGCCCGGCTGGCCTTCCTGGGCCGGCTGCGGCTGACCGGGATGCCGGTGGCGGACATGCTGCGCTACGTGGAGCTGGTCCGGGAAGGCGACCACACCACGGGCGAGCGGCACGACATCCTCGTCGCGCAGCGCGAGGAGGTCCGGCAGCGGATCGCCGATCTGCACGCCACGCTCGCCGTGCTCGACCACAAGATCGACATCTATTCGTCCAGCCTCCCCGGCGACGGCGCGACCGGCCCCTCGGCCGGCGCCGCGGCCGCGGACGCGCCCGGCAGGAAGCAGAAGAGCGCATGACCCTCCCCACCGCACCGCTCGGCACCAACGGCCCCGTCGTCGGCATCCAGGGCCTCGGCTGCATGGGAATGAGCGAGTTCTACGGTCCGACCGACACCGAGGAGGCGCTGGCCACCCTCGACGCCGCCCTCGACCTGGGCGTCACCCTGTTCGACACCGCCGACATCTACGGCTCCGGCCACAACGAGGAACTGGTCGGCCCCTTCGTCCGCGCCAACCGCGACCGCGTGGTGCTGGCGACCAAGTTCGCCATCGAGCGGCGCGCGGACGACCCGACGTACCGGGGCGTCCGCAACGACCCGGCGTACATCCGCAGCGCGGTCGACGCCTCGCTGCAGCGCCTCGGCATCGACGTGATCGACCTCTACTACATGCACCGCCGCGACCCGCAGGTGCCGCTCGCCGAGTCGGTGGGCGCGATGGCCGAGCTGGTGCAGGCCGGCAAGGTCCGCCACCTCGGACTCTCCGAGGTCACCGGCGCCGAACTGCGCGAGGCGTACGCGGTGCACCCGATCGCCGCCCTGCAGTCCGAGTGGTCGATCTTCTCGCGGGACGTCGAGCGCACCGCGGTGCCCGCCGCCGCCGAGCTCGGGGTCGCCTTCGTGCCGTACTCGCCGCTCGGCCGAGGCTTCCTGACCGGCGCGTTCACCGCCGCCGAGCAGCTGAGCACGGACGACTACCGCCGTTACCACCCGCAGTTCTCCGGTGCCAACGCCGCGGGCAACGCGGCCCTGGTGGCGCCGATCCAGAAGATCGCCGCGGAGCTCGGCGTCACGGCCGCGCAGGTCGCGCTGGCCTGGGTGCACCAGCGGGCCGAGGTCCACGGGCTGACGGTGGTGCCGATCCCCGGCACCCGCAAGCGCAGCCGGCTCGCCGAGAACACGGCCGCGGCCGGACTGAGGCTCACCGCCGAGGAGCTCGCCGAGCTGGAGCCGATCGCGGGCCTGGTGACCGGCAACCGCTACGCCGACATGTCCTCGACCTCGGCCGGCCGCGAGTAGCCCGGCCCGCGGACGTCACCCGCCGAGCTAGGGCTGGCGGCGGGTGACGTCGCCGTAGTCGCCGAGGGCGATCGAACCGAAGTTGTGGAGGCTCTGGGTGCCGTCCGCGAAGTAGCCGGTGTGGCCGTTGGAGCCCAGCGAGGAGACCTCCACGGCGCCGAACTCCTGCGTCGTCGGGTCCGCGCCGTGGCCGAAGCCGCCGAACTCCAGGTACGGCACGTTGCCGATCCAGTCGGTGGGGTTGCGGGTGGCCCACACCCGCACGCCCGGCCCGAGCTCGGCCGAGGTCTGCACGCCCATGCCCGGGCTGCCGAAGACCACCACGTCGGCCGGGGCCGAGCCGTGGATCGACGGGGCGGCGGTGCCGCAGACCACCGAGCCGTAGGAGTGGCAGAACAGCGTCGGCGGGAGGGTGGCGCTGCCGGTCTCCCGCAGCCCGGCCAGCAGCCGCAGCAGCCGCGGCGCCGCGGCCTCGGCCAGCCGCGAGGTCACCGCGTCCGGGCCGAGCCCCGAGGGGGTGACGTAACCGGTCCAGGCGATCACGGCGGTGCGGGTGCCGGGGGACTGCCGGTGCTCCTCGGCGAGCAGGGCCCGGGCCATGCCGGTCACCGAGCGCAGCGGGTCGGCGGTCTGGTCGAAGTGGGCGAGGTCCGCGTCCGAGCCGGGCACCAGCACGGAGATCCGGTCGGCGGTGGCGAGGTCGCCGTACGCCTCGCTGACCAGTCCGCGGCCGCGCGGGTCGAAGGCGAGGATCTGCCGGCCCGGCTTGAGCAGCCGCTCGGTGTCGTCGGCGCGGACGGAGGCGGCCGCGCGCTCGACCGGGGAGAGGCGGTGGTCGGCGGCGCGCTCGCGGGCCCGCTCGACCTCCTCGGTGACCGCGATCCGGTTGGCGCGGTAGCGCAGGGCCACCGGGACGCCGTCGAGGTTGCCCACGACCAGCGGATACACCTCGGCGAGGCGGTCCTGCTCGGCCTCGCTCAGGCCGGCGAAGAAGGCGGCGACGGCGGGCGCGTCCGCGGTGGCCGGGTCGGGCAGGGCGCGGCCGAGCGACTCGTCCTCGACCCAGGCGGCGCTGCCGGCCGGCGGGGTGGTGATCGCCACCTGCTCGTTCGAGGCGGCGGCCTGGGCGGCGGCCGCTCCGGCGTCCAGCAGGACGGCGGAGGCGGCGAAGGCGCCTATCAGCATCCGCTTGACCCGCCTGCGCTGCATGGGCGTACTCTCCCTCGGGCCGGTGACCGTGACAGCGGGCGGGGCCCGACGGTGGTACGACTGCTGTGCCAGCCAGGGTAGAACGCCCGAGCTGGGGGTGAGCAGAGTCTAAACCGTGTGATGAGTCACACAGGAGAGGGACCTGGCGTGGCGTCAGGTTGCCCGTTCGGCGTCGAACGTCCGGCCCGGTCGCTCGGGCGCGGTGCTGCGCCGGGCCTCGGTGACCAGCTCACGCGGCTCGTCCGCACCGACCCGGCCCAACTCGACCAGCAACCAGCCGTGCCGGCCCACGTACGGGGCCACAGTACAGGTGTCCGGATCGGCGGAGAGCAGGGCCGCCTGCTCCTCCTCGGGCGCCCTGGCGCAGACCCGGCCGGAGTCGGGGGTGCCCATGGCGAAGGTCTTCTCACCGACCCGCAGGGTCACCTCGGTCTCCCGGGTGAGCCGCTCGGTCGCCGAGGGCAGGGCGAGGCCCGTCTCCAGGAACTGATCGAACGTCACCGTGCCGCAAGCCCGGAGGTGCCAGGTGACACGCCCCTGAGCGCTGCTCGGGCCCTCGCGCCCCTGGGTGAGGTGCTCGTGACTCCTCAGCTGCGCCAGGGGCCGGCGAGGGCGGGGCCGAGTTGGTCGAGGTGGCGCTCGATGATGGCGATCATGCCGTCAGGGCCGGCCGCGTGGGCGGCGGTGTCGGCCGTCCACGACAGGTGGGAGACCCGGATGACGGCGCCGAAGGCGGCGGCGAGCACCCGCGGCCGGACGTCGGTGGCGGGGTCGAGGCCCTCGCGTTCGGCGAGGATCGCGGTGACCACGCCCTCCTGCTCGATGGTGCGCCGCAGGTGGGCGGCGAGCAGCATCGGCGTGGACTCGATGAGGTCGATCAGCTCCAGTGCGGCCTGCACGCCGCCCGGTCCGCTGCCCTCGTCCCGGCTCATCACCTGCCAGGTCTGGGTGATGGAGGCCCGCATGGCCTGCAGCGGCGTCTCCTCGGCGGGCCGGCGCCGCAGGCACTCGACGAAGTAGTCCTCGGCGTCGGCGAGGACGGCCAGCGCGACCTCCTCCTTGTTGGCGAAGTACCGGAAGAAGGTGCGCTGCGAGACGTCCACGTTGGCGGCGATCTCGTCGACGGTGGTGCGGGCGTAGCCCTGCCGGAGGAAGAGGCCGTGGGCGGCCGCCACGAGGGAGTCCCTGGTGCGCTGCTTCTTCCGCTCGCGCAGTCCGAGGACCCGGCAGTCGGAGGCCGGCTGTCCGGTGCGGGAGGGGGTGAGCGGCAGGGCCATGCAGGGCGCCTTTCCTGGCAGAGCGGGACGGATACCACGATAGCGGTTCTGCCAAATGTCAGTGCCAGACGTACGACATGAATTGCCGAATGTCAGTAGCTGACATAATGTTCCCGCGAGTGGCGCCGCCGGGGCCGGACAGCCGTGGGGACGGGTGGGCCCGCGGCGCCACCTCGCCACGTCCGCAGCACGTCACCCTCGTCTCGTCCGAAAGCCCGGAGGGCACGCATGAGTTCGTCCGTCGTCAAGACCGGGAAGGCGGACGCGCCGTCGCGGTCCGCCGGCACCCCGCCGACCGGCTCCCGGGGCCTCCAGGGCCACCCCTGGCTGACCCTGCTGACCGTCGCGGTCGGCGTGATGATGGTGGCCCTCGACGGCACCGTCGTCGCCATCGCCAACCCGGCCATCCAGGCCGACCTCGGCGCCTCGCCCGCCGACATCCAGTGGGTGACCAGCGGCTACCTGCTGGCGCTCGCGGTCTTCCTGATCACCGCCGGCAAGATCGGCGACCGGTTCGGCCACAAGTCGACCTTCCTGGTCGGCGCGGCCGGCTTCGCCGCCACGTCCGCCGCGATCGGCTTCGCCGGCAGCATTCAGACCGTCATCCTGTTCCGCGTGCTGCAGGGCCTGTTCGGCGCGCTGCTGCAGCCCGCCGCGCTCGGCCTGCTGCGCGGCGCCTTCCCGGCCGAGAAGCTGAACATGGCGATCGGCATCTGGGGCGGCGTGATCGGCGCCTCCACCGCGGCCGGCCCGATCGTCGGCGGCCTGCTGGTCGAGCACGTCAACTGGGAGTCGGTCTTCTTCATCAACATCCCGGTCGGCCTGATCGCCCTGGCGCTCGGCCTGTGGATCCTGCGCGACGTGAAGACCGAGAACGCCGCGAAGTCCTTCGACATCCCCGGCATCGTGCTGCTCTCCGGGGCGATGTTCATGCTGGTCTGGGGCATCATCAAGGCCCCGGTCTGGGGCTGGGGCGACCCGGCGACCCTGGTCTTCCTCGGCGGCGCCGTCCTCGCGATGGCCGTCTTCGCCTTCTGGCAGACGAAGGCCAAGGAGCCGCTGATCCCGCTCAGCCTGTTCCGCTCGGTGCCGCTGTCGGCCGGCACCCTGCTCATGGTGCTGATGGCCTTCGCCTTCTTCGGCGGCGTCTTCTTCGTCACCTTCTACCTGCAGAACGTGCACGGCATGGCCCCGGTCGACGCCGGTGTCCACCTGCTGCCGATGACCGGCATGATGATCGTCGGCGCCCCGGTCGCCGGTGCCGCGATCGGCAAGCTCGGCCCGCGCATCCCGATCGTCGCGGGCATGCTCTTCACCACCGCCGCCATGCTCGGCATGTCGACCCTCTCCACCGACTCCGGCACCGGCGTGATGTCGCTCTGGTTCGTGCTGATGGGCCTGGGCCTGAGCCCGGTCATGGTCGGCGCCACCGAGGTGATCGTCGGCAACGCCCCGCTGGAGCTGTCCGGCGTGGCCGGCGGCCTGCAGCAGGCGGCCATGCAGGTCGGCGGCAGCCTCGGCACCGCCGTGCTCGGCGCCGTGATGGCCTCCAAGGTCACCGACGTGCTGCCAGAGAACTGGGCGAAGGCCGGTCTGCCGCCCGTCCAGGGCGCCCAGGCCGAGGGCCTCAACCAGGCCGCCCAGCTCGGCATCGCCCCGCCCGCCCCGGCCGGTACCCCGCAGCAGGCGGTGGACGCGATGGCGAACGCCGTCCACACCTCCTTCGTCAGCGGCATGTCGCTCGCCTTCGTGGTCGCCGCCGTGGTGGCGCTCGCCGCCGCCGGCCTCGGCCTGCTCACCAAGCGCGGCGCCAACGACGCCGGTCCGGCCGTCCACATCTGACGCCCGCGCAGCCCGCGCACCACGGCCCGTCGCACCACCCACGCACCCGGTCGGGAGTCCGCTCCCGGCCGGGTGCGCTGCGTCGCCGTCCCGCCGCTCCCGGTCGCCGGGCCGGGGCACCGGGCCCAGACTGGGAGCCGGGCGGGGCCGTCCGGCCGGAGCGGCGGGACGGATTTTCTGACGGGGCACAGGGGACGGCGATGGACCCAGCGGACAGCGGCGGGCCCCCGGCGGACGGCGGGGCGGACGACTCGAACGACTCGAACGGCACGCACGGCACGGGTGACGCGGGCGGCGCCGACGGCCGTCTGCTCGCGGGGCGCTACCGGCTCGGGCGGCGGCTCGGCCGCGGCGGCATGGGCACGGTCTGGGTGGCCCGGGACGAC
>NZ_JBEYFP010000108.1:0-14225 GCF_040634455.1 Kitasatospora sp. NPDC007106 | reverse complement strand
GGGACGGCTGCGGCGGCCGGTGCGGCCTCCGCGGGGGCCGGCGCGACGGCCGCGTGCACGTCCTCGCGGGTGATCACGCCGTCCGGGCCGGTCGGGACGACCGTGCGGAGGTCGACGCCGAGGTCCTTGGCCAGCTTGCGCACCGGGGGCTTGGCCAGCGGCCGCTCCCCCGCCTGCGCGGGCACCGGCACCGGGACGGCGACGGGTGCCGCCGGGGCGATCGGCGCCACCGGGACGGGCGGTGTTTCACGTGAAACCGGAGCGGCGGCCGCCGGTACGGCGGTCCGGCGGGCCCGGCGCTGGGTGCCGCCGGTGCGCGGGCCGTAGCCGACCAGCACCTCGCGCCGCTCGGGCACCTCCTCCGCCTCGGCCGGGGCGGCCGGTGCGGGGGCGGCAGCGGCGGCCGGTGCGGCCACCGCCGGGGCGGCACCCTCGACCGCCACCGCGATGATCGCGGTGCCGACGTCGACGGTGGAGCCCTCGGGGAAGAACAGCTGCTCGACGACACCGGTGAACGGGATCGGCAGCTCGACGGCGGCCTTGGCCGTCTCGACCTCGCAGACGACCTGGCCGTCGGTGACGGTGTCGCCCGGCTTGACGTACCAGGAGAGGATCTCGGCCTCGGTCAGCCCCTCGCCGACGTCGGGCATCTTGAACTCGCGGAGCGCGCGGACTTCGGTGGTCATGTGCGTCGCTCCTCTCAGTACGCGAGCGCGCGGTCGACGGCGTCGAGCACACGGTCGAGGTCGGGCAGGAAGGACTCCTCGACCCGGGACGGCGGGTACGGCGCGTAGTAGCCGCCGACGCGCAGGACCGGCGCCTCCAGGTGGTAGAAGCACTTCTCGGTGAGCCGGGCGGCCAGCTCGGCGCCCATGCCCAGGAAGACCGGCGCCTCGTGGACGACGATGCCGCGGCCGGTGCGCTTCACCGACTCCTCGAGGGTGGCGAAGTCGACCGGGGTGAGCGAGCGGAGGTCGACGACCTCCAGGTTGCGGCCGTCCTCCTGGGCGGCCGCGGCGGCCTCCTGGCAGACCTTGACCATCGGGCCGTACGCGATCAGGGTCGCGTCGGTGCCCGGGCGGACGATCCGCGCGGAGTGCAGCGGCAGGTCGGAGCTGTCGCCGACCTCGCCCTTGTCCCAGTAGCGGCGCTTGGGCTCCAGGAAGATCACCGGGTCGTTCGAGGCGATCGCCTCGCGCAGCATCCAGTGCGCGTCGTGCGCGTTGGACGGGGTGACCACCTTGAGGCCCGCGGTGTGCGCGAAGTAGGCCTCGTGCGACTCGCTGTGGTGCTCGACGGCACCGATGCCGCCGCCGTACGGCATGCGGACGGTGATCGGGAGCTTGACGTGCCCGAGCGAGCGGGCGTGCATCTTGGCGAGCTGGGAGACGATCTGGTCGAAGGCCGGGTAGACGAAGCCGTCGAACTGGATCTCCACCACCGGGCGGTAGCCGCGCAGCGCGAGGCCGATCGCGGTGCCCATGATGCCGGACTCGGCGAGCGGGCTGTCGATGACCCGGTCCTCGCCGAAGTCCTTCTGCAGGCCGTCCGTGATTCTGAAGACGCCGCCGAGCTTGCCGATGTCCTCTCCCATGAGGAGGGTCTTCGGGTCGTTCTCCAGCGACTTGCGGAGCGCGTCGTTGAGCGCCTTCGCGATGCTGAGTCGCTCTGCCATCAGTTCTGCTCCCCGCCCTCGAAGGAGGCCGCGTAGGCCACGTACTCGGCCCGCTCCTCGTCCACCAGCGCGTGCGGTTCCGCATAGACGTGGTCGAAGATCAGGGTGGGGTCCGGGTCGGGCATGGAGCGCACGCCCTCGCGGACCCGGAGGCCGAGCGCGTCGCTCTCGGCCTCGACGCCGGCGAAGAACGCGTCGTCGGCGAGGCCCTCCTTCTCCAGGTGGGCCTTGAGGCGGGTGATCGGGTCCTTGGCCTTCCAGGCCTCGGTCTCCTCGGAGCCCCGGTAACGGGTCGGGTCGTCGGAGGTGGTGTGGGCGCCCATGCGGTAGGTGAACGCCTCGACGAGCACGGGACCGTTGCCGGTGCGGGCGTGGTCGAGCGCCCAGCGGGTCACCGCGAGGCAGGCGAGCACGTCGTTGCCGTCCACCCGCACGCCCGGGAAGCCGAAGCCGGAGGCACGACGGTAGAGCGGGATGCGGGTCTGGTTGGTGGTCGGCTCGGAGATCGCCCACTGGTTGTTCTGGCAGAAGAAGACCACCGGCGAGTTGTAGACCGAGGCGAAGGTGAAGGCCTCGTTGACGTCGCCCTGGCTGGAGGCGCCGTCGCCGAAGTAGGCGATCACCGCGTCGTCCGCGCCGTCCTTGGTGATGCCCATCGCGTACCCGGTGGCGTGCAGGGTCTGCGCGCCGATCACGATGGTGTAGAGGTGGAAGTTCTTCTCGTTCGGGTCCCAGCCGCCGTGGTTCACGCCGCGGAACATGCCGAGCAGGTTCAGCGGGTCGACGTCGCGGCACCAGGCCACGCCGTGCTCGCGGTACGTCGGGAAGGCGTAGTCGCCGGGGCGCATCGCACGGCCGGAGCCGACCTGCGCAGCCTCCTGGCCGAGCAGTGACGCCCACAGGCCCAGCTCGCCCTGGCGCTGCAGCGAGGTGGCCTCGGCGTCGAACCGCCGGACCAGCACCAGGTCGCGGTAGAGCGCGCGGAGCTCCTCGGGGCTGGTCACCAGGGGGAAGTCCGGGTGCTCGACCCGGTCGCCCTCCGGCGTGAGCAGCTGGACGAGCTCCGGCGCGGCGCCCGTGCCTGCGCGGAGGTTGTCAGGGACGCCGGGGGCGGCCTTCTTGCGCGCCCTCGCCGTGCTTTTGACGGTCACGTTCACTCCTCGGTCTGTCCGGCCGCCCGGGGTCGCCGGTGACCGGTCCGGTCACCTCCGGGCAAAGCGCGCTGGGTGTGCGCACCGGCTGCTCGGCAGGTGGTGATCCTTCTCCGACGGCGTCCCTCACGAGAACGTTACCCAGCGGCGCCCCTTGGCGCGCTTGCGCTAGGACGTCCTACTTGTTCCTGTCCGAGAACCGCCGGTGTGGTGCGGGTCTCGGCTCGGTGGCCGTCAGGACACCAGCGCACGGTATCCGGGCAAAGCTCTCCGCGTAAGGGGGTAACGGGCATCGATTCGGTGTCTCCCGTTCCCGGCTGTCCCCCGGGGAGCGGCCGGGAGCAGGGATTTCGACACGGTGGCGTGGAAGGATTCCCCCATGACAGGAAACGGACATATCAGGGTATTCCTCCTCGATGACCACGAGGTTGTGCGGCGCGGCGTGCACGACCTGCTGTCCACCGAGGCGGACATCGAGGTGGTCGGCGAGGCCGGAACGGCCGCCGAGGCGCTCGCCCGGATCCCCGCGGTCGAACCGGACGTGGCGGTGCTCGACGTCCGGCTGCCGGACGGCAACGGGGTGGAGGTCTGCCGGGAGGTCCGCTCCCGGGTGCCCGGGGTGCGCTGCCTGATGCTGACCTCGTTCTCGGACGACGAGGCGCTGTTCGACTCGATCATGGCGGGCGCCTCCGGGTACGTGCTGAAGGCGATCCGGGGCACCGACCTGATCACCGCCGTCCGGGACGTCGCGGCCGGCCGCTCGCTGCTCGACCCGGTGGCCACCAGCCGCGTCCTGGAGCGGCTGCGCGAGGGCGGCGGCAAGGAGGACGAGCGGCTCGCGCAGCTCACCCGGCAGGAGCGCCGGATCCTCGACCTGATCGGTGAGGGGATGACCAATCGGCAGATCGGCAATGAACTCCATCTGGCCGAGAAGACGGTGAAGAACTACGTCTCCAGCCTGCTCGCCAAGATGGGCATGGAAAGGCGCACGCAGGCCGCCGCGTACGTGGCCCGGAACCTCCCTCCCGGTGCGAGATCAGAAGGTTGACGATCTGTCAACCACACCTTCACGACCTCATTACGCTCCTTCCGTGATTACCGGCCCGGCCTCCCCGCCCGATCTCCGCGGGGACGGCACCCTGTCCCTCCTCCTTCCCTCCGCCCTCCGCGCCCGGCCGCACCGGCCCGCCGCCGCACCGGCCCGCCCCGACCTGTCCGCCCCGCCCGTGGGGACCCTGAGCCCGCCCGTCGCGCACGCCACCCTGGCGGGCGTCCTGCGCCGCTTCGGCACCGCGCCCGCGGTCTCCGTCCGGCCGGTGGCCGAGGGCCTGCTGAACCGCGGCTACCGGGTCACCACCACCGAGGGCCGCTACTTCCTCAAGTGCTACGTCGACCGGGCCACCGCCTCCCGCACCGCGATCACCGCCCAGCACCGGGCCACCACGGCCCTGCACGCCCGCGGCCTGCCGGTGGCCCGCCCGCTGCCCGCCACCGACGGGGACACCGTCGTCGCCCACCGCGGACGGCTGTTCGGCCTCTACCCCTGGGTGGAGGGCGAGCACCGGCACGGCACGGCGCTCGACCCGTCGCAGTGCACGGACCTCGGCGCGCTGCTCGGCCGGCTGCACGGCGCCCTGGCGCAGGTCTGCGCGCCGGTGCGCCAGCCCGCCGGGCGGCTGACCGCCGATCCGGAGGAGACCGGGCGCCTGGTCGACGACCTGCGCAGGCTCGCCGGGCACCACCGCCCGGCCACGCCCTTCGACGCGCTGGCCGAGGAGCACCTCGCGGAGCGGCTCGACCTGCTCGACGCCCACCGCGGCCGACGGCCTGCCCCGGCCGACGCCCCGCCCACCGGCTGGACGCACGGCGACTTCCACGGGCTCAACCTGCTGTACGGCGGCGGGGTGGTCACCGCCGTCCTGGACTGGGACAAGCTCGGGCTGCACCCGACCGCCGAGGAGGCCGTCCGGGCCGCCACCCTGCTCTTCAACGACGGCCGGACCGGCGTGCTGGACCTCTGCCGGGTGCGCGCCTACAGCAGGGCCTACCGGGCCGGGGCGGCGGCCGGCACGGGCGAGCTGGCCGCCGCCGTCCACCGGGTCTGGTGGGAGCGGCTGAACGACCTGTGGATGCTGCAGTGGCACTACCAGCGCGGCGACCACCGGGCCGACCCGCTCTTCCCCGCGGCCGCCGGCCAGCTGCGCTGGTGGTGCCAGGAGTACGAGCAGGTCCTGGACGCCTTCACCAACTGACCGGACGCCCCGTCAGTTGGTGAGCGCGGCGGGGCCGGTCGACCCCCCGCCGCCCGAGGTCGGGGTCGGCGGGGCCGAGGTCGGCTGCTCCGTCGGGGTCGGGGTCGACTTGGTCTCGGTCGGGGTCGGCGACGGCGACGGCGTGTCGGTCGGCGAGGCCGAGCCCGTCGGGCTCGGGCTGCCGGTCGGCGAGTGCGAGCCGAAGGTCGGCTCGGTCGGCCGGGTCGTGCCGGTCTGCGAACGGGTCGGCGGGGCCGAGGTCGGCTGCTCCGTCGGCTGGCCGGTGTCCGCGGGAGCGGTGGTCTGGGTCTGCTGCTGGGTCGGCGTGTTGCCGCCGCCACCGCCCCCGCCGCCGCCGCTGAGGGCCAGCCCGATCCCGACGCCGGCCGCGACCAGCACGGCCAGGACGCCCAGCACCCAGCCCCACGGGCTGCGCCGGTCCTCCGGCTCGTAGCCGTCGTGGCCGCCGCCCCCGCCGTAGCCCTGCCCGCCGCCGGTCGGCTGGTAGGGCCGGGACGGCGTCTGGTAGGGCGAGGTGACCTGGAACGGCAGCGCGGCCGTCGGATCCGCCGGGTCGGTGCGGCCGATCGGCTCGGTGACGGCGGTGCCGCCGTTGGGCGTCCCCTCCGGTCCGGGCCGGCCGTTGCCGTTGCCGTTTCCGCCCTGGACGGAGGCGGCCAGCCCTGCCGCGGCGGCCGCCGCGGCGGCGGCACCGGCCGCGTAGCCGACGCCCTGGGCGCCGTGCATGGTGCGCAGGGCGTGCTGGACGTGCGCCCGGAACTCGTCGGCGGTCTGGTAGCGGTCGTCCGGGTTCTTGGCCAGCGAGCGCAGCACCAGGTCGTCCAGCCCGGCCGGCACCCGGCCGTTGGTCCGGGACGGCGGCACCGGGTTGTCCTGGACGTGCTGGTAGACCACCGACAGCGGGGTCTCGCCGGTGAACGGCGGGCGCAGCGCCAGCAGCTCGTAGAGCATGCAGCCGGCCGCGTACAGGTCGGAGCGGTGGTCGACCGGCCGGCCGAGGGCCTGCTCGGGCGAGAGGTACTGCGGGGTGCCCATCACCATGCCGGTCTGGGTCATGGTGGTGGCCGCGCCGGTCAGGGCGCGGGCGATGCCGAAGTCCATCACCTTGACCGCGCCGCTGCTGGTGATGATCACGTTGGCGGGCTTGATGTCGCGGTGCACGATGCCGTGCTTGTGGCTGTAGGCGAGCGCCTCCAGCACCCCGGCGATGATGATCAGCGCCTGGTCGACCGGCGGCGCCTCCTCGTCCACCAGGAGCTCGCGGACCGTCCGGCCCTCGACCAGCTCCATCACGATGTACGGGGTGGAGTCGCCGTCCAGCACCTCCTCGCCGGTGTCGTACACCGCCACGATCGAGTGGTGGTTGAGCGCGGCGACGGCGTGCGCCTCGCGGGTGAAGCGGAGCCGGGCGATGTCGTCCTCGGCGAGGTCCGCGCGCAGCAGCTTGACGGCGACGGTCCGGCCGAGCCGGACGTCCTGCGCGGAGAACACCTCCGCCATGCCGCCGCGGCCGAGCCGGCCGGTGATGCGGTACCTGCCGTCGCCGACCGTGCCGAGCACGGCCTTGGTGCCGCGGCCCGGGGTCTGCCCGAGCGGCGGGCCCGACACGACCTTCGTCTCGGCGGTCTCCGGCTCCCGTCCCGTCGTCTCCTCGGTGGAGGCCTGGACGTCCGCGTCCTCGCCGTCGCCCGGTCGATCGGTCTGTGCCATTGCTCCTCGCCCCGGGCGGCCGCTCGGCGCGCAGTCGCCCTGTCGGTTACGTCCTGTGAAACGCTACCGCTTCGACGCGGTCACCGTGGAACCTGCGGCCGGGACCGCCGTCCGCAGGCGCCTACTCCGCGCCGTCCTGCGGCAGCTCCAGCACCACCGAGGCGGTGGCCCCCAGGGACGAGCTGCCGTAACTGCTGCCCTTGTTCTTCTCGCCCTGGGCGGCCGCGATCAGCACGATGATCACCGCGAGCACGATCACGCCGAAGATCACACCGACCACGACCAGCGCCGTCGAACAGCCGGCGTTGCTGTTGCCCGGCTGCGGCTTCGCCACGAACGGGCCCGGCTGGGCCGGCATCGGCCCGGTCGGGTGCGCCTGCTGCGGGAAGGGCCGCGGGGTCTGGTACGGCTGCGGGGCCTGCGGGAACGGCTGGGGGGTGTGCGCCTGCGGGAAGGGCTGCGGCGTGTGCGGGGCCTGCGGGAACGGCTGCGGGGTGTGCGGCGCCTGCACCTGCGGGTACGGCGGCGGGGTGCTGGCCTGCGGCTGGTACGGCTGCTGGACCTGCGGGGCGGGCGTGCGGATGTCGCCGGAGACCTGCGGGAAGTTGGTCAGCGACGGCGCGGCGTGCACCGAGCGCGGGCCCTCGCTGATCACCAGCGGCGTGGAGGCCTGCAGCGGCGAGCTGCCGGACTGCGCGGTGGACTCGACCCGCTCGACCTCCTCGCGCATCGCCTCCGCGGTCGGGAAGCGGTGCGCCGGGTCCTTGCGCAGCGCGCGCTCGACCAGGGCGTCGACCGCGGGCGTGACCGCCCGGTTGATCGTCGACGGCGCCGGCGGCGGCTCCTGGACGTGCTTGTACGCGATGGAGAAGGCCGAGTCGCCGTCGAACGGCAGGCCGCCGGTCAGCAGTTCGAAGAGCATGCAGCCGACCGAGTACAGGTCGGAGCGGGCGTCGACGCTCTTGCCGAGCGCCTGCTCGGGCGACAGGTACTGCGGGGTGCCGACCACCATGCCGGTCTGCGTCATGGAGGTGACGCCGGACTGCAGCGCGCGGGCGATGCCGAAGTCCATCACCTTGACGATGCCCTTGGTGTTGACCATGACGTTGCCCGGCTTGATGTCCCGGTGCACCAGGCCCTGGTCGTGCGAGGCCTCCAGCGCGGAGAGCACCGCGGCGGTGATCTTCAGCGCCTGGGCGGTCGGCATCGCGCCGTGCTGCGCGATCGCGTCGTTCAGCACGTCGCGCAGGGCCTGGCCCTCGACGTACTCCATGACGATGTACGGGGTGGCGGCGCCGTCCGCGGCGACGTCCTCGCCGCTGTCGTAGACCTGGACGATGTTGGTGTGCTGGAGGCGCGCGACGGCCTGCGCCTCGCGGCGGAAGCGCTCCTTGAACGAGGCCTCCCGGCCCAGCTCGGTGTGCAGGGTCTTCACCGCGACCTGGCGGTCCAGCACCGTGTCGTACGCCAGGTGCACGGAGGCCATGCCGCCCTGCCCGAGCAGGCGCTGCAGCACGTACCGACCGTTGCCCAGGGCGTGGCCCTCGACCGTGGTGCCGTCCTCGCTCATGTCCCCCTGCTTCCACATCTCGTCCGGGCGTGCCCGGTGCGCGGGCCCGCGCTGCCGCAGGCCCCCGCCGACGGCGCGGCGGCCGACGGCAGGGGCCCAGGGTATCGGCTCGCGCCGACGTGATCGGGTGCAGGGGCGCAGCTGTGTCCGGCCTGCAACGCGGTTGCCGAACAGCTGCGACACGCGACCGCTAGAGGTACGGACCCGAACGGATGCCGCGGCCCGGGCCGCCCTCCTCCTCGCCCGGCTCGACACCGTGCAGGCCGGGCGGCAGTGCGCGCCGCATCTGCTCCAACTGCGCCCGGGCCGCCATCTGCTGGGCGAACAGCGCGGTCTGGATGCCGTGGAAGAGCCCCTCCAGCCAGCCGACGAGCTGCGCCTGGGCGATCCGCAGTTCGGCCTCGGTGGGGATGCTGTCCTCGGTGAAGGGCAGCGACAGCCGCTCCAACTCCTCGACCAGCTCGGGGGCGAGGCCGAGTTCGAGCTCCTTGATGGAGCTGGCGTGGATGTCCTTGAGTCTGGCCCGGCTGGCCTCGTCGAGGGGAGCCGCCCGGACCTCCTCCAGCAGCTGCTTGATCATGCTGCCGATCCGCATCACCTTGGCCGGCTGCTCGACCATCTCGGTCACCGGCAGTTCGCGCGGCTCCCCCTGGTCGTCGGCCCGGCCGAAACCGCCCGGGACGGCGCCGACCGGCATCCCGTCCGGGCCCACGATCAGGACCTTCGGCGCGTCGTCCGGCTGCCCGCCCGACGCCTCGACGGCCTGCTGCAACGAGCGCTCGTTCATCGGGTTCGTCATGAAGGGCATTCTCCCTCACCGGCGTTCGGTGCGGGGAGTGCCTGCGGATCTTGTACGGCCGGTCCGGCGGCCGACGGCGGCCCGGTCAGCCGCGCCGCAGCTTCACGCCGACCAGGCCCAGTCCCAGGCCGATCAGCGTCAGCCCGGCGCCGAGCGGCAGCTGGCGGGTGGCCGGGTCGGACCAGCGCAGCGGGGCGGCCAGGTCGGCGGCGGCCTGCGGGACGGGCGCGGCGGCGGTGACGGAGGGCTGCCCGTCGGCCAGGTCCGCGGAGGCGTCCGGGGTGGCGGGCCGGGCGGCCGTGGTCGGCGCGCTCGGGGTGCGGGGGGTGCGGACGGGGTGCCCGAGGACGGCGGCGGGCTGGGTGCGGCCGTGCGGGCCGCGGGCGGGGGTGGGGGCGGCGGTGGCGGCCGCCGGGCTCGCGGCGGCCTGCCCGGTGGCGGGGCCGGCGGCCGACGGGGCGACGGCCGCGCCGCTGTCGCTGCCGTCGGCGCAGTCGTCCTCGTCCTCCTCCTCGGCGGCCTGGGCGGTCTCCTGGCCGTGGGTGTCCGGAGAGCCCTGGGCCGGGCCCGGCTGGCTCCCGGTGTGACCGTCGGCCGTGGGGCCGCCCGGGCCCGTGGAGGTGCCCGCAGTGGATCCGGCCGCCCCGGCCGTCGTGGCGGGGGCGGCCGGCGCGGTCGGTTCGGGCACGGACGCCGGCGAGTGCGCCGGCGGCCTGACGGGGAGTCCGGACATGCCGGAACCCCCCTGGGACGAGGGCAGCGCGGCTGCGGGCGCCGTCACCTCCGGCAGGGCGGAGACGGCCTGCTGGACGGCCTGCTGGACGGCCGCCTCGACCTGGCCGGCCGCCGCGGAGGCCTCGGTGTCGTCGGCTGCGGCGGGCAGGGCGAGCAGGACCGGAAGGACGAGGCCCGCGCCGGCGAACGCGACCCGGCGGCAGCCGGTGGGGAGCGCGGAGGAGAGAGCACGGAACGCGTACGGAAGTGCAGCCACGGCGGGAAGTCCTTCCGACGGCCGGCCGCGGCGGGACGCGGTCGGCGGCGGGACAGCTCCGGACCAGCCTCACACATTCCGACAAAACGGGCATTTCGTACGCTCACTCCCCGTGTCCGCCCTGGCCGGTGCCACGGTCAGCGCAGCCGGAGCACCACCTTGCCGACGTGCTCGCTCCGCTCGACCGAGCGGTGGGCGGCGGCGGCCTCCTCGACGGGCAGCACCCGGTCCACCACCGGCCGCACCACCCCGGACTCCACCAGCGGCCACACGTGCTCGCGGACGGCGGCGACGATGGCCGCCTTCTCCGCGACCGGCCGGCCGCGCAGGTTGGTCGCCGCGATCGCGGCCCGCTTGCGCAGCAGGGTGTTCAGGTCGAGCTCCGCCTTGGCCCCGCCCTGCAGGCCGATGATCACCAGCCGCCCGTTCACGGCCAGCGCGTCCACGTTCCGCTGCAGGTACTTGGCGCCCATGATGTCGAGGATCACGTCCGCCCCCGCCCCGCCGGTGAACTCCCGGACGGCCGCCGTGAAGTCCTCCTCCCGGTAGTCGATGCCGAGGTCGGCGCCCAGCTCCGCGCAGCGCGCCAGCTTCTGCGCGCTGCCCGCGGTGACCGCCACCCGGGCGCCCACCGCCTTGGCCAGCTGGATCGCCATGGTGCCGATGCCGCTCGCCCCGCCGTGCACCAGCACGGTCTCGCCCGGACGCAGGTGGGCCACCATGAAGACGTTCGACCAGACCGTGCAGGCGACCTCCGGCAGCGCCGCCGCCTCCGTGGCGGACAGCCCCTTCGGCACCGGCAGCAGCTGCCCCACCGGCACCGCGACCCGCTCCGCGTACCCGCCGCCGGTGAGCAGCGCACAGACCTCGTCGCCGACCGCCCAGCCGGCCACGCCCGCGCCCAGCGCGGCGATCCGGCCGGCGCACTCCAGGCCCGGGTACCGGGAGGACCCGGGCGGCGGGTCGTAGAAGCCCTGCCGCTGCAGCAGGTCCGCGCGGTTGACGGCGGTGGCGGCGACCTCGATCAGGACCTCGCCCTCGGCGGGCTCCGGATCGGGCACCTCGGCCCAGGTCAGCACCTCGGGTCCGCCCGGCTGGGGAATGGTGATGGCTCGCATGGCCGCCACGCTAGCCGCGGCTCCGGCACCGCCCGCGGTCGGCCCGCCGACGGTGCCCGCCCTCAGCCGAGGTTGACGCCCCGTCGGACGGTGATGATCCGGTCGGTGAGCTGCAGCACCGCGGCCTCCGGGTCGGTGAAGTTCAGCAGTCGGCGGCCGCGGACCACCGACACCACCAGGTCCGCGCACTCCCGCGGGGAGCGGCCCGCCTCGGCCCTGGTCACCGGCCGCTCGACGAGGTCCAGCCCGGAGCCGACCGTCAGCAGGTCCTCCATGACGGCGCCGGCGTGCGGGCTGAGGATCGACATGCCGAGCAGCCGGCCCGCCGAACTGGAGCTGGTGACCACCACGTCCGCACCGCTCTGCCGCAGCAGCGGCGCGTTCTCGTCCTCCCGCACGGCCGCCACCAGCACCGCCGTGGGGTTGAGCTGACGCGCGGTCAGCGCCACCAGGACGGCGGTGTCGTCCCGGGCCGGGGCGATCACCACCTTCTCGGCGCGCGGCAGTTCGGCCCGCATCAGGGTGTCCGAACGGGTCGCGTCCCCCAGCACCGCGGTCAGGCCGTCCCGGCCCGCCTGGTCGATCGCCTTGCGCTGCGGGTCGACGACCACGATCGACTCCTTGCGCAGCCCCTGGCCCAGCAGCGCGGCGACCGCGCTGCGGCCCTTGGTGCCGTAGCCGACGACGACGGTGTGCTCCCGCACCGGACCTCCAGCGGCTGCCGACCGAGGACGGCACCGACCGGGGCCGCCGCAGGCGACGATACCGCCGCCGCGGCCGCACCGGCCGGACCCGCCGGCCACCCCGTGACCGGCACCTTCCCTCCACGTCCCCGCACGGAACCGCCCCCGCGCGGCGGTGGCCCGGCGGGGCGCCGCCCCGCCATGCTGGTGCCCGTGACCCACGGCACCCGGGCCCCCGGCCCCGACGGCAGACTCTCCCGGCTGCGCGCCACCCGCGCCCCCCGCACCCGTGAGACCGAGGTGGCCGGCGGCCGGGTCTTCCTGCCGACCCGGACTCCCCCGCCGCCGTTCCGCCAGGTCGCCCGGCGACTGCTGCTGGCACTCTCCGTCCTGCTCGCCACCACGCTGGTCGTCTGGCTGGACCGGGACGGGTACCACGACAACGCGGGCGGCCCGCTGGACCTGCTGGACGCCGCGTACTACGCCACCGTCACCCTCTCCACCACCGGCTACGGCGACATCACCCCGGTCAGCGACAGCGCCCGACTGACCAACATCTTCGTGATCACCCCGCTGCGCGTGCTGTTCCTGATCATCCTGGTCGGCACGACCCTGGAGGTGCTCACCGAACGCACCCGCCAGCAGTGGCGGATCGGGCGCTGGCGCTCCACCGTCAAGGACCACACGGTGGTGATCGGGTACGGCACCAAGGGCCGCAGCGCGGTCGGCGCACTGCTCGGCCAGGGCATCGACCGCGACTCGATCGTGGTCGTCGACCCGCAGCCACGCACGGTCGAGCAGGCCACCCTGGACGGGCTGGCCGGGGTGGTCGGCGACGCCACCCGCACCGACACCCTGCTCCGCGCCGAACTGCCCCGGGCCGCACGGGTGGTGGTGGCGCCGGAGCGGGACGACACCGCGGTGCTGATCACCCTGACCGCCCGCCAGCTCAACCGGGCCGCCACCGTGGTGGCGGCCGTGCGGGAGGACGAGAACGCGCCGCTGCTGCGGCAGAGCGGTGCGGACGTGGTGGTCACCAGCTCCAGTTCGGCGGGCCGGCTGCTCGGCATGTCGATCCTCAGCCCGCACGCGGGCGCCGTCATGGAGGACCTGCTCACCCACGGCACCGGCCTCGACGTCACCGAGCGGGCGGTCACCGCCGAGGAGGCGGGCCGCTCCCCGCGGGAGAGCGCCGACCTCGTCCTGGCGGTCGTCCGCGGCCGGCGGCTGCTGAACTTCACCGACGAGGAGGCCGCCGTGCTGCAGCCCACCGATCGGCTGATCGTCATCCGGGACGCCCCCCGCCACGCCTGACGCAGCACGGGCCGCGAGCGTCAGGGCAGCTCCAGCACCTCCGCCCGGCCGCCCGCCGGGACACCGCCGGGCGGCACCACGGCCACCGCCTCGGCGAGCGCCAGGCCGCGCAGCATGGCCGGTCCGTCGAAGCGCAGCGGCACCAGCCCGTCGGCGGTCCGCACCACCGGCACCAGCCGGGTGTCCTCCGGGTTGCCCGGCAGGTCGACCGCCGCGCTCTCCGTCCGGATCGGCGGCTCGGCGCGGCCGACCAGCGCGTCCAGCAGCGGCAGGGCCAGGGTCAGCGCGCCCGCGGCGGCGGCCAGCGGGTTGCCGGGCAGGCCGACCAGGTGCCGTCCGCCGGGCAGCGCGGCGAGCAGCATCGGGTGCCCCGGCCGGACGGCGACGCCGTCGACCAGCAGCCGGGCACCGGCCTCGGCCAGCGCGGCGTGCAGGAAGTCGGCCGGGCCGGCCGCCGTACCGCCGGTGGTCACCACCACGTCGGCGGGCGAGTGCCGCAGGGCGTCCCGGAGCAGGTCCCGGTCGTCGCCGACCCGGCGCACGCCGATCTGCTCGGCGCCGGCGGCGGCGAGCCAGGGCGGCAGCAGCGGCCCGAGGGCGTCCCGGACGAGGCCCGGGCCGGGCACCCCGGAGTCGAGCAGTTCGTCGCCGAGCAGCAGCAGTTCGACGGTCGGCCGGCGGCGCACCACCAGGACGTCGTGGCCGGCCGCGGCCGCCAGGCCGAGCACCGGCGCGGTGACCCGGGTGCCGGCGGGCAGCAGGGTCTCGCCGCGGCGGCACTCCTGACCGCGCGGGCGGACGTCCTGGCCGGGCCCGACCTCGCCGTGCAGCAACCCCCGGACCGTCCGGCCGTGCTCGCGGCGGAGCACACCGGTGGCGCCGGGTGTCCACTTCGGACTGCGACGGGTACGCGACGTAGCCGCGGAGCTCCGCCAACGGCA
>NZ_JBEYFP010000107.1:0-14234 GCF_040634455.1 Kitasatospora sp. NPDC007106 | reverse complement strand
GGCCGCGGCGCGCCCGAGGCCGGTCAGCCGTTCGGCGGTGCCGGTGAGCGCGGGTGCGCCGCCCTCCAGGCGGGCGCGGGCGTAGGCGAGCTGGACGGGGTTCAGGTCGATCGCGGTGACCTCGTACCCGGCCGCGGCGAGGGCGGCGGCGGTGTCGCCGGCGGAGGCGATGCAGAGCACCCGGGCGCCGGGCGGCGGGAAGACGGAGAGTTCGACGGCCGGGTCCTCGTACATCCGGCCGAAGAGCACCCGGGGGCGGCCGGCGGGGCCGGCGGTCAGACGGCCGTCCTGCCACGGCGTGCCGTCGGCGGGGGCGGGGCGGGCGGCGGGGGAGCGGTTCACCGGGCCACCGCCCACTGCGGTGCGCGGTCCGCGGGGCGCCGGGCGGCGACCAGCCAGATCAGCGCGAGGAAGGCGATGTCCTGGACGACCAGCCGGCCGGGCTCGGGGATGTGGTCGGCGCCGACGAGCAGTCCGCCGGTGTTGAAGCCGGCCACCAGGACGGTCTGCACGACCGCGGCGGCGTACGGGCGGTGTCCGAGCAGCACCCAGAGGCCGAGCGCGACCTCGGCCAGTCCGATGGCGAGCAGCAGCGGCGTGACCGCGCCGGCCGGCAGCAGCGGCAGCCCCTCGACGATGGCGCGCTGGTCCGCCCGGCCGGGGAAGACCTTGCACCAGAAGCCCTCGTACCACCACATCAGTGCGACCGCGGCGGCCGGGAGACGGGTTCTTCCGATGTCGGCCACGATCCCCCCTCTCCTCCCCCCGCCGCCGGTGCGCAGGGCACGGCGGCGCCGGCCCGGGCGAGTCCCGGACCTCGATGCGAGGATCATGCCGCAGAATTTGAACGCGTTCAACTGGGTGCGCGGGCGGTCGGTTCGTAGCTTCCTCCAAGCCGCGGCGGCAGGCCGTCGCGGCGGCTTGTGTGGATCTTCAAGGTTTGCGTGTGGACTGGCCTTCACCCCGGGGTATCGATGAACATTGACGGTTGGGTGCGGGGCGCCCGAGTGCGCCCGCCGGCCCTGCCGCAACCGCACCCGTGGTGTACCTACCGCCCAGCCAGAGAGCCCTTTCATGCGTTTCCTGAACGACCTCAAGCCCGCGTACGACCTCACGTACGACGATGTCTTCATGGTCCCCAGCCGCTCCGCCGTGGGCTCCCGGCAGGGTGTCGACCTCTCCTCCCACGACGGCACCGGCACCACCATCCCGCTGGTGGTGGCGAACATGACCGCCATCGCCGGCCGCCGGATGGCCGAGACGGTGGCCCGCCGCGGCGGCCTGGTCGCGATCCCGCAGGACATCCCGATCGAGGTCGTCACCGAGGTGATCGGCTGGGTCAAGGGCCGCCACCTGGTGCACGACACCGCGATCACCCTCAGCCCCGGCGACACCGTCGCCGACGCGCTCTCCCTGCTGCCCAAGCGCGCCCACGGCGCCCTCGTCGTGGTCGAGGACGGCAAGCCCGTCGGCGTCGTCACCGAGGGCGACTGCCAGGGCGTCGACCGCTTCACCAGCCTCGCCGAGGTGATGTCCCGCGACCTGCTGCTGCTGGACGAGGGCATCGAGCCGCGCGCCGCCTTCGACCGCCTCAACGAGGCGCACCGCAAGCTCGCCCCGGTGGTCGCCGCCGACGGCAGCCTCGTCGGCCTGCTCACCCGCCGCAACGCGCTGCGCGCCACCCTCTACACCCCGGCCGTCGACGCCGACGGCAAGCTGCGGATCGCCGCCACCGTCGGCATCAACGGCGACGTCGCGGGCCGCGCCAAGGCGCTGCTCGAGGCCGGCGCGGACGTGCTGGTCGTCGACACCGCGCACGGCCACCAGGAGTCGATGATCAGCGCCCTGCAGGCCGTCCGCGGCCTCGACCCGCAGGTGCCGATCGTGGCCGGCAACGTGGTCGCCGCCGACGGCGTCCGCGACCTCGTCGCGGCGGGCGCCGACATCCTCAAGGTCGGCGTCGGCCCCGGCGCCATGTGCACCACCCGGATGATGACCGGCGTCGGCCGGCCGCAGTTCTCCGCCGTCCTCGAGTGCGCCGAGGAGGCGCGCCGCCTCGGCAAGCACGTCTGGGCGGACGGCGGCGTCCGCCACCCGCGCGACGTCGCCATGGCGCTCGCCGCCGGCGCGTCCAACGTGATGATCGGCTCCTGGTTCGCCGGCACCTACGAGTCGCCCGGCGACCTGCAGACCACCGCCGACGGCCGCCAGTACAAGGAGAGCTTCGGCATGGCCTCCGCCCGTGCCGTGCGCAACCGGACGGCCGAGGAGTCCGCCTACGACCGCGCCCGCAAGGCGCTGTTCGAGGAGGGCATCTCCACCTCGCGGATGTTCCTCGACCCGGCCCGCCCGGGCGTCGAGGACCTCATCGACTCGATCGTCGCGGGCGTCCGCAGCTCCTGCACCTACGCCGGTGCCTCCAGCCTGGAGGAGTTCCACGAGAAGGCGATCATCGGCATCCAGAGCGCGGCCGGCTACGCCGAGGGCAAGCCGCTGCACTCCAGCTGGGCCTGACCGCTCCCGCGCCCGGGTGCGCCCCTGGGGTGCACCCGTGGTGCGTCACTCCACGGGGGTGAGCAGGGCCCGGCTGACCATGCCGACCGAGCGGGACAGCGCCGCGGCCACCGCGTCCTCCACCAGCGGGGAGTGCCGCAGCTCCCACAGCGCGAGCACGCTCGCCCACGCCGCGTCCCGGGCCCGGTCGATGCTCCACACCCCGACCACGTGCAGCAGCCGGTCGGCGGCGTGCAGCTCGTCCGGGCAGGGCAGCAGCTCCTCCCGCACCTCGGCCTCCACCTGCGCCAGCACGTCGTTGATCCGGTGGTAGTCCGCGCGGACGTCCTCCGGCTCCTGGCCGAGCAGCCGGCAGGTGTCGAGCACGGACAGCGGGAGGTCGTGCTCGATGTGCGCGTTCATCCCCGCCAGCGCGAACTGCAGCGGGTGGACGTCGGCCCGTCCGCGCAGCTCGAACAGCGGACGCCAGCAGTGCGCCGGGCGCCGCCCGCTCGCCGCGGCCTCCACCGCCTCCAGGTAGCGGGCCGCGAACACCGCGTCCAGCTCGGACATCCCGGCCGGGTCGGCGAAGTAGCCGTCCGAGAGCCGTTCGGCCACCAGCCGGGTCACCCGCAGGTACACGTGGTTGAACACCCCGACGCCGTCCCCGGCCGGGAACGTCGCCTGCAACCGCTCCATCCGGTCGATCACCTGGTCGACCGTCAGGGCCTCGCTGATCGTCATGGTGTGCGCAGCCTTCCGCATCGGGCCGGGCCGGTCATCCTGGCGGATCGTCTGATGGTAGGTCAGTGTGCGACGCATGCCCAGAAGCCACGCTCGGCGAGTCCCCGGAGCCCCGCGGAGGGGTGTCGGGCCGGAAGCCCTGCGGGAACGGCGTCCGGCTGGTAGATGTCTGGGAGGACGGGTCCGCACCCCGGGCCGTCCGCAGCCCTGGAGCGTGACGAGGGGACGGACGAGACCATGAGCCGCCTGATCGTGGCGATGCAGATCTCCATCGACGGCTGCGTCGACAGCAGCCTGCCGGACGCCGACTGGCAGCTGTGGAACTGGGGCCCCGACTGGCCCTGGAGCGCCGACCTCCGCGCGTCCTTCAACGGCCTGCTCGCGGGCGCCTCCGGCATCCTGCTCAGCCGGCCGATGGCCGACGAGGGGTACCTCGCGCACTGGGCGCGCACCGCGGAGCAGCACCCCGCAGACCCCGACTGGGAGTTCAGCCGGGCCACCGGCACCCTGCCGAAGTTCGTCGTCAGCCGCTCCGGCCGCTCGCTGCAGGACTGGCCCCGGACCACCGTGCTCAACGGCCCGCTCGCCGACACCGTGGCCCGCGCCAAGAAGGAGGCCGGCGGCGACCTGGTCTGCTTCGGCGGCGCAGGTCTGGTCTCGTCCCTGCTCCGCGACGACCTCGCCGACGAACTCCGGCTGTTCACCAACCCGGGCTTCGCCGGCACCGGCGCCCGCATCTTCGGCCCCTGGCTCGCCGGACGCCGCTACCGCGCCACCGGGTCGACCGCGCACGCCTGCGGCATCGCCGAGACCCGCTGGGTCCGGTAACGGCACACCGGGCCCGCTCGCTGTCGGCGCGAAGCCCTAGGACGTGTCTTCAAAGGCGTACGGATGCCATATGGGGGCGCGTGGGGGCACCTCACGGCCGAAGGCCGGGGGAGAACTGCGCATCCGGGATCGGTGCTCCTGACCGATCCGGCTCACCCTGGTCCGGACGGTGGCACGCATCCGGATTGCGCAGTTCCGCCCCCAGCCTTCGGCCGGGAGGTGCCCCCAGCGCCCCTGTGCGGCATCCGTGCGCTTTGAAGAACCGCCCTAAGGCCCCGGTCGTAGGGCCAAGGGCCCCGGGGGCACCGGGCCGGCGGCCGATCCGGGCGGGCCCGGTGCGGGACGAGAGTGGGGGCATGGACACCGCCGCTGCACCGGCAGCCACCGACAGCCCGCAGACCCCGCCCGTCGCCGTCGTCACCGGAGCCTCCCGGGGGCTCGGCCTGGAACTCGCCCGCGCCCTCGCCCGGGACGGCTGGCAGCTGGTGATCACCGCCCGGAACACCGCCGAACTCGCCGCCGCCGAGGCCGAACTCGCCGCCGTCACCAAGGTCGCCGCCCCGGCCGGCTCCGTCGTCGACGACGACCACCGCGAACGCCTCGTCGAGGCCGCGGAGGCCCTCGGCGGAGCCTCCCTGCTCGTCAACAACGCCTCCACCCTGACCGGCTACGACCTCGACGGCGCATCGCTGCCCACCCTCGCCGGCTTCCCGCTGCCCGGCCTGCTGGAGACCTTCGAGGTCAACGTGCTCGGCCCGATCGCCCTCACCCAGCTGCTGCTGCCCCAGCTGCGCGACCACCGCGGCGCCGTCCTCAACATCAGCTCGGACGCGGCCGTCGAGGCCTACCCCGGCTGGGGCGGGTACGGCGCCTCGAAGGCGGCCCTCGACCACGCCTCCGCGGTGCTCGCCACCGAGGAGCCGGCCGTCGCCGTCTGGGCCGTCGACCCGGGGGACATGCGCACCCGGATGCACCAGGAGGCCTTCCCCGGCGAGGACATCTCCGACCGGCCGCTGCCCGCCACCGTCGTCCCCGCGCTGCTCGGCCTGCTCCGGGACCGCCCCGCCGCCGGCCGCTACCGCGCGGCCGACCTGCCCGCCGCCGGACCGACCGCTGCCGGACCGACCGCCGCCGACGCGCCCGCCGTCGCCGCCCGGACCGCCGCCGACGCCCCGACCCCGGCCGGTGAGTGAGATGGCGACCGCCGTGGACACCGGCTACGACTTCACCGTCCCGCCCGAACTCTCCGCCCGGGCACCCGCCGAGGCCCGCGGCCTGACCCGGGACGGCGTCCGCCTCCTGGTCGGCCGCCGACAGGGCACCGCCACCTCCCACCACCGCTTCACCGAGCTGCCCGACCTGCTGCGCCCCGGCGACCTGCTGGTGGTGAACAACTCGGCCACCCTGCCCGCCGCACTCACCGGCGCACTCCCGGACGGCACCGAGGTCGCCGTGCACCTCTCCTCCGCCCAGCCGGACCCGCGCGGCCACCACCTCGTCGAGCTGCGCCGACCCACCGCACACGCCACCGCCCCCTGGGAACCGGGTACTTCGCCCGCCCGGCCCGGCCTTCGGGTCACCCTGCCGGGCGGTGCCGTCGCCGAACTCACCGCGCCGTTCACCCCGCGGCTCTGGCACGCCCGGCTCACCCTGCCCGGCGAACTCACCGGCTACCTCGCCCGGCACGGCCGCGCCGTCCGGTACGGCTACGTGGACCGCGACTGGCCGATCGAGGCGTACCAGACGGTCTTCGCGGCCGTGCCCGGCAGCAGCGAAATGCCCAGCGCCGCCCGACCGTTCACCACGGAGACGGTGGCCCGGCTGGTCTCCCGCGGGATCCTCGTCGCGCCGATCACCCTGCACACCGGCGTGGCCTCCCCGGAGGCGCACGAAGCCCCGTACGCCGAGCGGTACTCCGTCCCGGAGTCCACGGCCCGGCTGGTCAACCACGTCCGTACCGGGGGCGGCCGGGTGATCGCGGTGGGCACCACCGCCGTCCGCGCCCTCGAGTCCGCCGCGGACCGGGACGGGCGGGTCCATGCCGCCGACGGCTGGACCGACCTCGTCATCACCCCCGAACGCGGTGTCCGCGCCGTCGACGGCCTGCTGACCGGCCTCCACGAGCCGCGCGCCTCCCACCTCCTCATGCTGGAGGCCGTGGCCGGCCGCCCCCTGCTCACCCGCTGCTACGCGGAGGCCCTCGACCAGCGCTACCTCTGGCACGAGTTCGGCGACGTCAACCTGCTGCTCCCCGACTGAGCGGGTCCGTCCCGGGCGCCGCGCAATCCGGTGGTGTGGGCCCGGTCCGCGCTGCGACGATGCGGGCCGACGGGAAGGACGACGTGCGGTTCGAAGAAGTCGTGTGGGCGCGGCGGCGAGACATCCCGCTCAGGTATGCGCTGGTCAGCGAGGAGTGGGACGGCGAGCAGACGCTCTGGACGCCGTGCGCCGACATGGACGGGCTGTTCGTGGACCGGGTGCCCCGGCGCGAGACCCTGACCCTGGTCGGATGCCGTCCGACCGGCCGGCTGCTGAAGGCGGCCGACCGCGCGCGGCGCGAACCGGTCGAGCTGGGCCACCTGTTCGTCCCGGTGGAATTCCCGGACGACCACCCGGACGCGTGGGACGGCTGGTGGGTGCACTACTGGGACTTGGAAGAGGCCGTCGTGGTGGGCAGCCGTCCGTCCGCGCTGGGCCCCGGTCTGTTCGACCTGGTGCTGGAGGCCGAGGTCATCGGCCCGACGACCCCGACCGGCAGGACCGGTGCCGTCGGTGAGCCGGAGTCGGCGGAGATCGGGATCCACAACGGCACCGGCAGCCGGATCGGCGAGTGCCGTCGGATCGAGGGCCTCTACACCGAGCGGCCGGAGCCGGAGCCGGAACCGCTCCGGCTGGTGGGCTGCGAGCCCACCGACCGGCTGCTCGCCCGGCTCGTCCACCCGCGGGCGGACGGTGACCGGCTCGACCTCCTCGTCCTGGACCGTACGGGCCGGCCGATCCGCACCGAGGAGAACCTCCACCTGCAGATCGCCGGTGCACGGCCGTCCCGGCTCGGGGGCGCCCTGATCGACGTCGACGTCACCGTGCGCGCGGGGCTCGGCCACCGGCCGGCCGGCGCCGCCCGACCGGTCTGGGACGCCTGGTACGAGGGCGTCCCGCGCGAGCGGAACGCCTGGGCGGGCCTCCCGACCGCCGCCAGGGAGGAGTGGCTGCGGTTCACCACCGGCACCTCGGGCGAGGTGCCCGTCGGCGGCACCTGCCACCTGGACGGCAGGTTCGTCACCGACGTCCCCGGCTTCCGCTGCGCGCTGGGCGAGGCGGTCGGCGGACCTGGCCGCCACCTGCACCAGTGCTGGGGGGTGCTGCTGGGCTGCCCCTGCGGCGGCGAGGACGTCCGGGGTCCGTTCACCCTGGTCTGGCACGACGCGGACACGGCCCGCCGGGCCCTCGCGGGCGTCAGCGTCGACCCGGCGGGCGAACTCCCCTACGTCGAGCACGTGGTGCGCTTCCTGGAGGAGACGGGCATCACCGTCGTCCTGCGCTGACAGCGGGTCCGCCGGCCGGGCGGCCGTCGTGCGCTCAGTCGAGGTCGGCGGGCACCGCCACGAGCGGGCAGCGGGCGCGGTGCAGCAGTCCGTGCGGGACGGAGCCGAGGCGCAGGCCGGTGAAGCCGCCGCGGCCGCGGCGGCCGACGACCAGGGCGAGCGCGTTCTCGGAGGCCGCGGCGAGCTGCTCGACGGGGTGGCCGGTGAGCACCTCGTGGGTGAGCCGGACGTCGGGGTGCAGGGCGGTGCGGCCGGCGGTGACCTCGTGGAGCTGTCGGCGGATCTCCTGGATCGCGGTGGCCTTGTCGATCGGCAGGATGGTCGGCGCCTGCCACACCCAGACGGCGCGCAGCTCCGCCCCGCGCCGGGCCGCCGCGTCGAAGGCGAAGTCGATGGCCGCGCCGGAGCCGGCGCTGCCGTCCACGCCGACGACGACGTACGGCGGCTCCTCGGTGACCTGCTCCTCACCGCGGACGATCACCACCGGGCACGGCGCCTGGGCGGTGACCGGCAGGATGACCGAGTAGGTGCTGAGCACCGCCTCGATCCGGGAGAGCCCGCGGGTGCCGAGGACGACCATCTCGGCGCTGGCGGCCCGCCGGCAGATCACCTGGCCGGGTTGCCCGTCGGCGAGGACGATGCTGATGTCGAGCCCCGAGTACCGTTCCTCGACGGCGAGCCGGGCCTCGCCGAGCGCCGCCTCGCCGGCCTCGTGCATCGCGGTGCGGTAGTGGCCCTCGTCGAAGCCGCGGTAGTCGCGGCTGCTCGGCGGTACGGCGTGGACGAGCCGTAGCGGCAGCCCCCGGCGGACGGCCTCGTCGGCGGCCCAGGCGAGCGCGGCCGATGCCGGGTCCCCGGCGTCGACGCCGACCACGACCGGGCGGCTTCCCACGGCTGACGTCATGGCTCCTCCAGCGGTGTCCGGAGCAGGAACGGCGGCGGCCGGCCGTGCTGCACGGCGTCCGACGTGCGGCGACGGGAAGGGGCTACCCGCTTCTCGCGGATCCTGATTGCGCGGTGCACGGTTTTGGCCGCTACCCCGCGTCTTCCTGGGGCCCTTCCCGTCCCCCTCAGTCCACCACCACCTCCGGGTTTGCGCGAGCCGCCACGCCCTGTGACCGCCGTAGATGCACCGGCGTAGCCTGGCGGGCATGGAGGAGGAGCCGTTCGGCGGGCACGGGGAGCAGCGGCCGGGCCCGGAGGAGCAGGGCGGTGAGCCGGCCTGCCTGCTGGCGCTGCTCTGCCCGTCCTGCGACGCGGTGCCGGAGCCGGCCGGCAGCGCCCGCTGCTGGCGCTGCGGCGCGGACCTGCGCCGACGCGCCGAACCCGCGGAAGGCGCCGCGCCCGGCACGTAGCGGCTTCAGGCTGCCGTGATCTCCTGCAGGAAGGCCTCGACCGCGTGGAGGTAGGCCTCCGGGCGGTCCATGCTCGGCAGGTGGGCGGCGTCGTCGAGGGTGGTGGTGCGGCCGTCGGGGACGGCGGCGGCGAGGTCCTCGGCGAGCGCGATCAGGTCGGGGGAGTCGAGTGCGCCGTTGAGCGCCAGGACGGGCACGGCGATCTCCTTGGCGCGGGCGGCGGTGTCGGCGACGGACACGCTGTGGTCCTGCTCGTCGGCGGTGTGCTTGGCGAGGGTGCGCCAGGCCATCTCCTTCACCCGGCGGACGACCTCCGGGTCGACCCGGTCGAGGCCGCGGTGCGGGCCGGCGGCGATCAGGGCGAAGGCGTCGACCCAGCCGGCGATGTCTCCGGCGGCCATGGCGGCGGCCTTCTCGGCCTCCAGGTCCAGCAGCCACGGGTCGCGGGGTTCGCGCAGGGCGGTGCCGCCGCCGCTGATCACCAGGGCGCGCACCAGGTCCGGGTGCTCCAGGGCGGTGTCGACGGCGATGATCGCGCCCATCGAGGTGCCGACCAGGACGGCCGGGCCGGTGTCGAGCCCGCGCAGCAGGGCGGCGAGGTCGTCGGTCTGGCGGAACGGCAGGGTGGCGTTGGCGGACCGGCCGTGGCCGCGGGCGTCCGGTGCGATCACCCGGTGGCGGCGGGCGAGGGCGGGCACCAGCTCGTCGAACATGGTGTGGTCCAGGAAGCCCGCGTGGAGCAGGACGACGGGCAGACCGCTGCCGGTGTCGCGGTAGGCGAGGAGGCCGTCGTGGGAGGGGAAGGTGGCGAGGTCCGAAGCATCAGTCATGACAACCAAGGTGCCATATTCCATGAAGGATGACAACCAAGTTGTCATTTTCCTGGATCGATACGGCACCCGAGGTGTCATGATGGCCGCGTGACCGAGACCGAGCCCCCGCAGCCGCAGCCCGGCGAGCCCGACGACATCGCCCCGCACCTCATGGAGGTGTTCGCCCTGGTGGGCCCGCTCTACCGGCGGGTCCAGCGCAAGATCGAGCAGGACGCCCCGCAGCAGGGTCTGTCGGTCGGCGTCCGCGCCGTCCTCGACCTGCTCCGCGAGCACGGGCCGATGACCGTCCCGCAGATGGGCCGCGCCCAGTCGCTGAGCCGGCAGTTCGTCCAGCGCATGGTCAACGACGCCGCCGCCCGGAACCTCGTCGCGACCGCCCCCAACCCGGCCCACCAGCGGTCCTCGCTGATCCGGCTGACGGACGACGGCCTCGCCGCCATCACCGCCGTGACCGACCGCGAGCACGCGCTGCTCCGCCAGGCCGGCGGCGACCTCACCGAGGCGGACGTCGCGACCTGCGTCCGGGTGCTCGCCCGGATGCTCGCGCTCTTCGACGACGTCGACGTCGACTGAGGCCGGCGGCCCGGCCCCCGCGGTCCGGACGGAAAACCGCTCGCCCGGCCGGTGCCCGACCGCCTAGCGTGCGCCGGATGCACACCGTGGAGGATGCACACCGTGGAGGGGGAGCGATGACGATCCATCTGGTCGGCGGCGGCCGCGACGAGGCGTGGTACGCGGAGCTGTACGGGCCGTTCCTGGCCGAGGCCGGGGCGCAGCCCGAGGTGGCCTGCCTGCTGCTCGACGAGGGCGACGTGCCCGAGCAGTTCGAGCGCTGGTCCGGCGCGCTCACCGCGGCGGCGCCCTGCCGGCCCCGCGCGGTGCCCGTGGTGCCGGGCGCGGCGTTCGACCCGGCCGTGCTCGACGGCGCGGACGCCGTCTTCGTCGGCGGCGGGCTCACCCCCGAGTACGCCTCGGCGCTGGCCGGGCCGCTCGGCCGCCGGCTGGCCGAACACCCGCTGCCGTACGCCGGGTTCTCGGCCGGCGCGGCGATCGCGGCCGGGCGCGCGGTGGTCGGCGGCTGGCTGTCCGGGGGCGTGCCCGTCTGCCCCGAGGAGACCGCCGAGGACCTGGACGAGATCGAGGTCCGCGACGGCCTCGGCCTGATCGCCCCGGCCGTCGACGTGCACGCCGCCCAGTGGGGCACCCTCGGCCGGCTGGTCGAGGCGGTCGCCCGCGGCGCCGTGCCCTACGGCCTGGCGATCGACGAGAACACCGCCGTGACCGTGCGGGGCGCGGGCGCCCGGGTGCGCGGCGCGGGCCGGGTGCACCTCGTCCGCCCGGACGGCGGCGGGGCCGCCGCCGTCCGTTCCTACCGCGCGGGCGAGGAGCTGCCGCTCTGACCGCTCCGCTCCGCGGCGGCGCGGGTCACTCGTAGCGGTACCGGAGGGACTCCCGTTCCGCCTGCTCGATCTGGTCCAGGGTCAGTTCCGGGTCCCGCAGGTGGGAGAGGGTGACCTGGGCCGAGGTCGGCTGGGCGTCCTTGCCGAGCCACTGCTCCGGCTTCCACGCGGAGCCGCGCAGGAACGCCTTCGGGCAGTGCCCGTACACCTCCTCGACCTCCACCACGATCGCGCTCCGCGGCGGCTTGCCGACCGCGGTCAGCTGTGCCAGCAGGCGCTCGTCGGTGGTGACGCAGGCCCGGCCGTTGACCCGCAGCGTGGTGTCCCGGCCGGGCACCACGAAGAGCAGGCCGACCCGTCCGGTGGTCACGACGTTCTGCAGGCTGTCCAGGCGCTTGTTGCCGGTGGCGTCGGGGATCGCCAGCGTCCGGTCGTCCAGCACGGCCACGAACCCGGCCGGGCCGCCGCGCGGCGACACGTCGCAACGGCCTTCCCCGTCCGCGCTCGCCACCATCACCAGCGACGAGCAGCCGATCAACTGCCGGGCCACGTCGTGGATCCGGTCGACCTGCTTGCGGCGGGCGTGGTCGCCGGGCTGCTCGTACACCTCACGCAGCTCGGACACCTCCCGGACGGCGGAGGACTGCAGGGCGTCGAAGAGGCGGCCGGGCGCCGCGGGTTCTGTGATCACATACCGGAAATCTAGCCGAGTGCCGTCCGCCGCGGAACGGCATTTCCGGCACTGCGCCCGGCAGTCCCTCAGCCCTCCGCCGGCCCCGCGGCACCCGGCGGCGCGATCAGCGCCCACACCGTCTTGCCGGCACCCCCGCCCGCCGCCTGCGGCAGCCAGCCCCAGGCCGCGGCGAGCGCGCCGACGATCTCCAACCCGCGCCCGCCCTCCGGGAACTCCTCCGCGATCCGCGGCACCTCGCCCGGCCCGCACCCGCCGTCCGGGTCGGACACCTCCAGCAGCAGGCCCGGCGTGCCGTAGCGGAGACGGAACTGCACCCGGCCGCCGCGGCAGCGGGCGTGCACCACCGCGTTGGTGGCGAGTTCGGACAGCACCAGAGCGCCGTCCCCGGTGAAGTGCCCGGCGGTGCGCGCGTCCCACGGCTCGCAGACCGCCATCAGGTCGCGCAGCCGCCGCCGTGCCTCGCGCACCGAGTCCCGGCGTCTCGGCAGCCAGAACTCCAGCCGCCCGCCGAAGCCGTCCGCCCCGCCCGTCGTCGCGAAGGGCGGCCGCTCGGCGGCGGGACGGGCGGGGACGTCGTGCATCACGGCTCCAACGGTCACGGTCCGGGGCGATCTGCGCCGGCCCGTCACAAGACTCGTCCCGCGGCGATACGCTCGGTAGTGCTCGGCGCTCAACAACGGGCGCTGTAGGCCGGGGGAGGACGCCGATGGCACCGACGCGAGACCTGGACCCTTCGTCGTCCGTGCTCGGCTTCTTCGGGTCGGAGCTGCGCCGCTTCCGCGAGGCCTCCGGGCTCACCCAGGACCGGCTCGGCGAGGTCGTGAACTACACCGGCTCGCTCGTCGGGCTGGTCGAGACGGCCCGGCGCAAACCCTCCCGGGAGTTCACCGAACGCTGCGACGCGGCGCTGGGCACCGACGGCGCGCTGGCCCGCATCTGGCCGCTGCTCGGCCGGCCGGCCTTCCCGTCGTGGTTCCGCGGCTTCGTGGAGCTGGAGTCCACCGCGACCTCCGTCGCCACCTACCAGGCCCAGGTCGTGCCGGGGCTGCTGCAGACCGAGGAGTACGCCTGGGCCGTGATCCGCAAGGGCCGCACCGGCGAACCGGACGAGGTCGTCGCCGAGTTGGTCGCCGCCCGGATGAGCCGCCAGACCATCCTGGACGGGCCCACCCCGCCACTGCTGTGGGTCGTGCTGGACGAGGCGGTGCTGCGGCGCCCGGTGGGCGGCCCGGCCGTGATGCGGCACCAACTGGAACGGTTGTTGGACGTGGCCCGCAGCCCGCGGGTCGTGATGCAGGTGCTGCCCTTCGCGGCCGGCGCGCACACCGCCCTGGACGGCTCGATGACCCTTCTGTCGTTCACGCAGGGGCCGGACGTGGCCCACCTGGAGGGGCCCTACTCGGGCCAACTCATCGACCGTCCGGAGGATGTGGCGCGCTACACACTGGCGTACCATCACCTGCGCGCTGACGCCCTGTCGCCGGACGCTTCGTTGACCGCCGTCGAGACGGCGATGGAGGAGGTCTACACCCCATGAACGGACTCGATCTGTCGGCCGCGGTCTGGCGGAAGTCGAGCTTCAGCGGAGGCTCGGGCGGCGAGTGCGTCGAGGTCGCGGACGGCTTCGACGGGATGGTCCCGGTGCGGGACAGCAAGGACCCGGCCGGGCCGGCGCTGGTCTTCGGAGCCGCCGCGTGGCAGGCCTTCGTCGACGCGGTCAGATCCGGCGAACTCGCATGACGGTGCCCGGCGCCGTCCTGTGCGACCTGGACGGTGTGATCAGGTTCTTCGACCACGCCGAGGTGACCCGGCTGGAGCGGGCGGCCGGACTGCCGCCGGGCAGCACCGCCCGGGCGGCGTTCGGGCCCGGGGTCGCGGAGCCGCTCGTCCTCGGCGGGCTCACCCGGGCGCAGTGGCGGGAGGCGATCGGCGCCGCGCTCACCGCGAGCGTCTCCGAGGACGAGGCCCGGGCGCTGGCCGGGGCCTTCACCACCACACCCCAGTCGGCCGACCCCGAGGTCGTCGACCTGCTCCGCCGGGCCCGCGCGAGCTGCCCGGTGCTGCTCGTCACCAACGCCACCGTCTGGCTGGACGAGGACCTCGCCGCACTCGGCCTCACCGGCCTCGCGGACGGCGTGGTGAACAGCGCCGAGGTCGGCTCGGCCAAGCCGGACACCCGGATCTACGAGATCGCCGCCGACCGCGCCGGGGTCGCCCCCGAGCGGTGCCTGTTCGTCGACGACCGCGCGGAGAACGTCGCCGCGGCCGCCGCCCTGGGCATGGCGGGCCTGCACTACCGCACCCCGGCCGACCTGCGCGCCGCGCTGGCCGGCCGGCTGCCC
>NZ_JBEYFP010000106.1:0-14300 GCF_040634455.1 Kitasatospora sp. NPDC007106 | reverse complement strand
GCCGGGCTGGCCGCGGCCGGGGGTGGGCCTCGGTCCGCGCCCGACTCCCCGCTGTGGGCGCGCAGTTCCCTGCGTGATCAGCGGCGGTCCGTCCTGTCGTCCGAGGTCCGGGCGGCCGGGAGACGGTGGTCCTGCCGCCGGTCGACGGTGCCCGGGGTGGTGTGGAGCCCGGCGGCGGGCGACTGAGCGCCCCGCGGCCGTCCGGCCGTGTGCGGGTGTGCGCCCCGCGGCCGTCCTCGTGCATGCCCGGCGTGCGAACCGGTTCCGGGCCCGTCCGGTGCTTCGGGCGCGACCGGCTCGACCTGCGTGATCGGTCCGCCGGGTGCCGTGCGCCGCCCCGGGTGCCGTGCGCCGCCCCGGGATCGGGTGTCCGGGCCGGGCCGTGCGTTCGACCTGCGCCGGAGGTGCCGCGGCCGCACGGTGGGGGAGGGGGCGTGCGGGCGGGTGGTCGTCCGGCCGGTGCGTTCCCGCACCCTTGACAGCCAAAATGTGAACGTTAACAATCACAGCATCCGGAGTCGCCCGGCCTCGCCGGCCGACCCGGCCACCCGCTCCGCCGGCCGGCGGTCTCCCCGCTTCGACCCGCCCGGCCCGGCGGCAGCCGTTCCGCTCCTTATGAGGGTGAGGCAGCGGAACATCGGCCGGCCGCCGGCCCGCGACGGTGCGGACCAGCCGGCGGCCGGCCCGAACTCCCCACCCCCGTACGAAGGATGAGACAGTGACCGAGACGCCCCCCACCCGGGCCGAGCAGACCGGCACCGAGCAGGCCGGCAGCGCGCCCGGCACCGGGCCGACCGGTGCGGCCGAGCCCGCCGGCGGCGACCGCTACGTCGTCGGCGTCGACTTCGGCACGCTCTCCGGCCGCGCCGTCGTCGTCCGGGTCCGGGACGGCGAGGAGATCGCCACCGCCGTCCACGGCTACCCGCACGCCGTCATCGAGGAGCGCCTGCCCGGCACCGGCCGCCCGCTGCCCCCCGACTGGGCCCTGCAGCACCCCGAGGACTGGCGCGAGGTGCTGCGCACCGCCGTCCCCGAGGCGCTCGCCGCCTCCGGCGTGGACGCGTCCGACGTCATCGGCATCGCCACCGACTTCACCGCCTGCACCGTGCTGCCCGTCCGCACCGACGGCACCCCGCTCGCCGAGCTGCCCGAGTGGGCCGCCCGCCCGCACGCCTGGCCCAAGCTGTGGAAGCACCACGCCGCCCAGCCGCAGGCCGACCGGATCAACGCCCTCGCCCACGCCCGCGGCGAGAAGTGGATCCACCGCTACGGCGGGCGGATCTCCGCCGAGTGGCAGTACGCCAAGGCCCTGCAGGTGCTGGAGGAGGACCCGCAGGTCTACGCCGCCTGCGAGCGCTGGATCGAGGCCGCCGACTGGATCGTCTGGCAGCTCACCGGCACCGAGACCCGCAACACCTGCACCGCCGGCTACAAGGGCATCCACCAGGACGGCGCCTACCCGGACGAGGACTACCTCGCCGCGCTGAACCCCGGCTTCGCCGACTTCGCCCGCACCCGCCTGGAGCACCCGCTGCTCCCGCTCGGCAGCCGGGCCGGCTCGCTGACCGCCGAGGCCGCCGCCTGGACCGGCCTGCCCGAGGGCATCGCGGTGGCCGCCGGCAACGTCGACGCCCACGTCGCCGCCCCCGCCGCCCGCGCCGTCGACAACGGCCAACTGCTCGCCATCATGGGCACCTCCACCTGCCACGTCGTCAACGGCGCCGCCCTCGCCGACGTCCCCGGCATCTGCGGCGTCGTCGACGGCGGCATCGTCGCCGGCTCCTACGGCTACGAGGCCGGCCAGAGCGCGGTCGGCGACATCTTCGCCTGGTGGCTGCGCCAGGGCGTGCCCGCCGAGTACCTCGCCGAGGCCGAGGCGACGGGGGAGGACCTCCACCAGCTCCTCAGCCGCAGGATCGCCGACCAGCCGGTCGGCGGCCACGGCCTGATCGCCCTCGACTGGATGGGCGGCAACCGCTCCGTCCTGGTCGACCACCACCTGTCCGGCGTGATCGTCGGCCTCACCCTCGCCACCCGCCCCGAAGAGGTCTACCGGGCGCTGCTGGAGGCCACCGCCTACGGCACCCGCACCATCGTCGAGGCACTGGAGGAGGGCGGCGTCCCCGTCACCGAGTTCGTCGTCGCCGGCGGCCTCAAGAAGAACGCCCTGCTCATGCAGATCTACGCCGACGTGCTGCGCCGCCCCGTCTCGCTCGCCGCCTCCGAGCAGGGCCCCGCGCTCGGCTCGGCGATCCACGCCGCGGTCGCCGCCGGCGCCCACCCCGACGTGCGGACGGCCGCGGCCGTGATGGGCCGGGTCCACCGCCATGCGTACCTGCCCGACGAGGCCCGCGCCGACGCCTACGACGCCCTGTACGCCGAGTACCGCGCCCTGCACGACCACTTCGGCACCGGCCCCGGCAAGCAGCTGCACCGCCTGCGCGCCATCCGCAACGCCGCCCTGACCGCCCACCGCACCAGCGAGGACCGATGAGCTCCCCGATCGATCTGATCCGCCGCCAGGTCAGCGACCTCCACCAGGAACTGGTCCGCTACGACCTCGTCGTCTGGACCGCCGGAAACGTCTCCGCCCGCATCCCCGGCGAGGACCTGATGGTCATCAAGCCCAGCGGCGTCGCCTACGACGAGCTGACCCCCGAGGCCATGATCGTCTGCGACCTCGACGGCACCGTCGTGGCCGGCGAGCACAACCCGTCCTCCGACACCGCCGCCCACGCCTACGTTTACCGCCACATGCCCGAGGTCGGCGGCGTGGTCCACACCCACTCCACCTACGCCAGCGCCTGGGCCGCCCGCGGCGAGGCCGTGCCCTGCGTCCTGACCGCCATGGCCGACGAGTTCGGCGCCGAGATCCCGATCGGCCCGTTCGCGCTCATCGGCGACGACTCCATCGGCCGCGGCATCGTCGACACCCTGCGCGGCCACCGCTCGCCCGCCGTCCTGATGAAGAACCACGGCGTCTTCACCATCGGCAAGGACGCCAAGGCCGCCGTGAAGGCCGCCGTCATGTGCGAGGACGTCGCCCGCACCGTCCACATCTCCCGGCAGCTCGGCGAACCCCAGCCCATCGCCCAGGCCGACATCGACCACCTCAACCACCGCTACCAGAACGTCTACGGCCAGCAGACCGCGCCCGCGGCCCGGTGAAGGAGAACCACCCCATGACGCACCCCGCCGACACCCGCGAGATCTGGTTCCTCACCGGCAGCCAGGGCCTCTACGGCGACGACACCCTGCGCCAGGTCGCCGAGCAGTCCCGCGAGGTCGCCGCCGCGCTCTCCGCCGACGGCGGCATCCCCGTCCGCATCGTCTGGAAGCCCGTCCTCACCGACGCCGCCGCGATCCGCCGCACCTGCCTCGACGCCAACGCCGAGGACTCCTGCATCGGCCTGATCGCCTGGATGCACACCTTCTCCCCGGCCAAGATGTGGATCGCCGGCCTCGACGCCCTGCGCAAGCCCCTGCTCCACCTGCACACCCAGGCCAACCGGCAGCTGCCCTGGTCCACCATCGACATGGACTTCATGAACCTGAACCAGGCCGCCCACGGCGACCGCGAGTTCGGCTACATCCAGTCCCGCCTGGGCGTCGCCCGCAAGACCGTCGCCGGCCACGCCAGCGACCCGTCCGTCGTCCGCCGCGTCGCCTCCTGGGCCCGCGCCGCCGCCGGCCGCGCCGAACTCGCCACCCTCCGGCTCGCCCGCTTCGGCGACAACATGCGCGACGTCGCCGTCACCGAGGGCGACAAGGTCGAGGCCCAGCTGCGCCTCGGCGTCTCCGTCAACACCTACGGCGTCAACGACCTCGTCACCGCCGTCGACGCCGCGACCGACGAGGACGTCAACGGCCTCGTCAAGGAGTACGACGAGCTCTACCGGCTCGCCCCCGAACTCCGCGCCGGCGGCGACCGGCACGACTCGCTCCGCTACGCCGCCCGCATCGAACTCGGCCTGCGCACCTTCCTCACCGACGGCGGCTTCGGCGCCTTCACCACCAACTTCGAGGACCTCGGCGGCCTGCGCCAGCTCCCCGGCCTCGCCGTCCAGCGCCTGATGGCCGACGGCTACGGCTTCGGCGGCGAGGGCGACTGGAAGACCGCCGTCCTGCTGCGCACCCTCAAGACCGCCGCCGCGGGCCTGCCCGGCGGCACCTCCTTCATGGAGGACTACACCTACCACCTGGAGCCCGGCCAGGAACTCATCCTCGGCGCCCACATGCTGGAGGTCTGCCCGACCATCGCCGCCGCCACCCCCTCCTGCGAGATCCACCCGCTGTCGATCGGCGGCCGCGAGGACCCCGTCCGCCTGGTCTTCGACGCCGAACCCGGCCCCGCCGTCGTCGTCGGCATGGCCGACCTCGGCGACCGCTTCCGCCTCGTCGCCAACGAGGTCGACGTCGTCGCCCCCACCGAGCCGCTGCCCCACCTGCCGGTCGCCCGCGCCGTCTGGAAGCCCCGCCCCGACCTGCGCACCTCCACCGAGGCCTGGCTCACCGCCGGCGGGCCCCACCACACCGTCCTCACCCGGGCCCTCGGCGCCGAGGAGCTCGACGACCTCGCCGAGATGCTCTCCGTCGAACTCGTCCTCGTCGACGCCGACACCACCATGCGCCGCTTCACCCGCGAACTGCGCTGGAACCAGGCCTACCACCGCCTCGCCAAGGCCCTCTGAGCCCCGCTCACCGGCCGTGCCCGACGGGCCCGTGCCTCCGCGTCCCGCGGGGGTGCGGGCCCGTCCGCGTCCGCCCTCAGCGGCTCGGCACCGGGCGGCGCAGCAGGTACAGCCCGGCGAAGACCGTCAGCAGCGCCATGCAGACGATGAACACCACCCCCGCGTCCTCCAGCCCCACCGGCTCGGACAGCACACCCACGCCGATCACCGGGATCGAGATCCCGGTGTACGCCACCACGAACAGCGAGGAGATCGACCCGGCCCGGTGCTCCGCGGGCGCCGCGGCAGCCACCGCACCCACCGAACCGCGCAGCGCCAGCCCCTGGCCCGAACCGCCGACCAGCGCACTCAGCACCAGCAGCGCCAGCAGCTCCGCCAACAGCGCGCCGCCGAGCAGCGCCAACCCCACCAGCAGCACCGCGCAGCCCAGCGGCAGCGCCCGCCGCGCGCCCAGCGACCCGGCCGCCAACTGGCCGCCCGTCGACGCCAGGAACGTCGCGAAGACGATCAGGCCGATCAGTGCCCGGTTGTGCACGTCCAGGGTCTGCGCCAGGAACGCCGGCGACACCGCCGTGAACACCCCCAGCAGCGCGAACCCGGCGAACGACGCCACCCCCGCCGGCACGAACACCCCGCGCACCTCCGGCGGCAGGCTCGGCGCCTTCACCCGCGCCGCCGACAGCCCCTTCGCCCCCGCCACCGACTCCGGCAGGGCCAGCAGCACGCCCGTCGCGACCGCCACCATCACCAGGTGCACCACGAACGGGAGCACCAGCGGATCCGGCGCGTACTCGGCCAGGACGCCCGACAGCAGCGGGCCCAGCCCCAGGCCGCCCATGTTCGCCGCCGTCGCCGCGAACGCCGCCCGGCCCTCCCGGCCGGCCGGCGCCAGCTCCAGCACGTACGCGGTCGCCGTCCCCGTGAACAGGCCCGCCGAGAGACCCGACATCAGCCGGCCCAGGCACAGCAGCGGCACCCCGCCCTCGAACAGGAAGCAGAAGGCGCTCAGCGCCGCGAAGCCGAGCCCGGCCAGCAGCACCGGCCTGCGGCCCACGGTGTCCGAGACGTTGCCGAACGCCAGCAGCACCCCGATCACCGCGAAGGCGTACACCGCGAAGACCACCGTGACGACCAGCTCGGAGAAGCCCAGCTCCTCCTGGTAGAGCGAGTACAGCGGGGTGGGGAGGGTGGTGCCGGCCATGCAGACCGCGAAGACGCCGGAGGCAGCCAGGTACGCCTTGGCGCCGGCCGGACGGCCGCTCTGACGATCGCTCATGCGCCCACGGTACGGGCCCGGCGCCACCGGCCCGCGGGGGCGCGCGTCAGGCGGGCTCCAGCCGCCACCACTGCGCGGGTGTGTCGGCGTCCTCCTGCTGGCGCACCGAGCCGTCCGCGCAGCCCTCCACGGCCTTGCCGCTGATCACCGCGACCACCGTGAAGGTGCCCGGTGCGTCCACGTGCCGTTCGAACAACCACTCCTGGGCGCCGAAGCCGTTCGGCGACCACTGCTGGATCGGCACCCCGTCCTCCGTGCGGGCACCCATGACGTCGAGGCGCTTGCCGCTCGCGGCGTTCTCCAGGTGATACAGGCCCGCCCCGGGATGCACCGGCGACACCCGCCAGACCTGGGCCTCGCTGCCGTCGTCGGCCGCGTGCCGGGCCTTCGCCCCGCTGCCGCCGCGCCCGCCGGCGATCTCCAGCAGCAGTCCGCTGCCGACGTTGCGCAGCCGGTAGCGGCCCTCCGTCACCGGCCCGTGCGCCGACCCGCCCGACCGTGCTCCGCCCATGTGGTGTCCCGCCGCCGCCCGGCCGCCCGGGTGCGGCCGTCCTCGGAGGTCCACGCTACGCGCCGGCACCGACGGAAAGGGCTCCGCCCGGTGTGCGCACACACACCGGGCGGAGCCGTTCGCGCGGGGTCGGGGTCAGGAGCCGACCTTGCGCTTGTTCCAGACGTCGAAGCCGACTGCGGCGAGCAGCACCAGGCCCTTGATGACCTGCTGGTAGTCGGTGCCGACGCCGACCAGGGACATGCCGTTGTTCAGGACGCCGAGGACCAGGCCGCCGATGATCGCGCCGAGCACCGTGCCGACGCCGCCGGAGGCGGAGGCGCCGCCGATGAAGGCCGCCGCGATCGCCTCCAGTTCGAAGTTGATGCCGGCCTGCGGGGTGCCGGCGTTGAGCCGGGCGGCGAAGACCAGGCCGGCCAGGGCCGCGAGCACGCCCATGTTGACGAAGGCGAGGAAGACGACCCGCTTGCTCTTCACGCCGGAGAGCTTTGCGGCGGGTTCGTTGCCGCCGATCGCGTAGGTGTGCCGGCCGATGATCGAGTTCCGCATCAGGTAGCCGAAGCCGACCAGCAGCGCGCCGAGGATCAGCAGCACGATGGGGGCGCCGTGGTAGCTGGCGAGCAGCAGGGTGAAGACGAGGACGGCGGCGGTGATCGCGGCGAGCTTGGCGAGGAAGAAGCCGACCGGCAGCAGTTCCAGGCCGTAGGAGGCGGCCTGGCGGCGGCCGCGGACCTCCTGCAGCACGGCGATCGCGAGCACGCCGAGGCCGAGCAGCAGGGTCAGGTTGTGGTAGTTGGTGTGCGGGCCGACCTCGGGGAGGAAGCCGCTGGAGATCTTCTGGAAGCCCTTGGGGAACGGCGCGATGGACTGGCCCTGGAGCAGGATCTGGGTGCCGCCGCGGAAGAGCAGCATGCCGGCCAGGGTGACGATGAACGAGGGGATGCCGATGTAGGCGATCCAGAAGCCCTGCCAGGCGCCGGCGACCGCGCCGATCAGCAGGGCGAGCACCAGGGCGAGCGGCCACGGCAGGTCGTGCTTGACCATCATCACCGCCGCCGCCGCTCCGACGAAGGCGGCCAGTGATCCCACCGACAGGTCGATGTGGCCGGCGATGATGACGATCATCATGCCGATCGCCAGGATCAGGATGTAGCCGTTCTGCTGGATCAGGTTGGTGATGTTGAGCGGCTTCAGCAGGGTGCCGTCGGTCCAGATCTGGAACAGCACCACGATCAGCGCGAGGGCGACCAGCATGCCGTACTGGCGGACGTTGCCGCGCAGCGCGTCGGCCAGCACGGCGCCGGTGGAGCGGGTCCGTGCGGGGGCCGCCGGGCCCGGCGGGGTCGTCGGGGTGGTCTGGGTCTGGGCCATGCCTTACACCTGCTCGGGTCGGGGTGCTGCGGTCTGCGGGGCGGCGGTCTGCGGGGCGGCGCTCACGGTCATGAGGCGCATCAGGGACTCCTGGTCGGCGTCGGCACGGGCCACCTCGCCGGTGATCCGGCCCTCGGCCATGGTGTAGATCCGGTCGCACAGGCCCAGGAGTTCGGGGAGTTCGGAGGAGATCACCAGCACGGCCTTGCCCTGTGCGGCGAGGTCGGCGATCACCTGGTAGATCTCGGCCTTGGCGCCGATGTCGATGCCGCGGGTCGGCTCGTCGAGGATCAGCACCTCCGGTCCGGCGAAGATCCACTTGCTGAGGACGACCTTCTGCTGGTTGCCGCCGCTGAGCTTGCCGGTCTCGGCGAACACCGAGGGCGCCTTGATGTTCATCGACGCCCGGTAGGCCTCGGCGACCTTGGTCTCCTCGTGCCGGTTCACCCAGCCCCGCCGGGCGACCTTGCCGAGCGCGCTCAGCGTGATGTTCCGGCTGATGTCGTCGATGAGGTTGAGGCCGAGGTGCTTGCGGTCCTCGGTGACGTACGCGATGCCGTGGCCGATCGCCTGCGGCACCGTCCGGGTGGAGACCTCCCGGCCGTGCACCAGCACCCGTCCTCCGGTGTACCGGCCGTAGGAGCGGCCGAAGACGCTCATCGCGAGTTCGGTGCGGCCGGCGCCCATCAGGCCGGCGATGCCGACGATCTCGCCGGCGCGGACGGTCAGCGAGGCGCCGTCGACGACGTTGCGGTGGTGGTCGATCGGGTGCTGGACGGTCCAGTCCTCGACGGCGAAGGCGACCTCGCCGATCGCGGGGGTGCGCTCGGGGTAGCGGTGCTCCAGGTCGCGGCCGACCATGCCGCGGATGATGCGGTCCTCGGCGATGCCGTCGGCGCCGACCGGGATGGTCTCGATGGTGCGGCCGTCGCGCAGCACGGTGACGGAGTCGGCGACCCGGGCGATCTCGTTGAGCTTGTGCGAGATGATGATGCAGGAGATGCCCTGGGCCTTGAGCTCCAGCATCAGGTCGAGCAGCTTGCGGCTGTCCTCGTCGTTCAGCGCCGCGGTGGGCTCGTCGAGGATGAGCAGCTTCACCTCCTTCGCGAGCGCCTTGGCGATCTCGACGAGCTGCTGCTTGCCGACGCCGATGTCGGCGATCCGGGTCTGCGGGTTCTCGTGCAGGCCGACCCGCTTGAGCAGGGCGGCGGCGTGGGTGAGCGTCCGGTGCCAGCTGATGATGCCGCGCGTGGCGTGCTCGTTGCCGAGGAAGATGTTCTCGGCGATCGACAGGTACGGCACCAGGGCGAGCTCCTGGTGGATGATCACGATGCCGCGCTGTTCGCTGGCCCGGATGTCCTTGAACCGGCAGGGCTCGCCCTCGAAGAGGATCTCGCCCTCGTAGCTGCCGTGCGGGTAGACGCCGCTCAGCACCTTCATCAGGGTGGACTTGCCGGCGCCGTTCTCGCCGCAGATCGCGTGGATCTCCCCGGCGGCGACGCTGAGCTCGACGTCGGAGAGGGCTTTGACGCCGGGGAAGGTCTTGGTGATCGAACGCATCTCGAGGACAGGTCCGGCCATGGGGTGCTTCCGTATCTCTGGGGGCGGCGGGGCGGGGGCGGTCCCGCCCCGCCGCCGGGTCGGCGGCCCGTGCGGGCCCGGGGCTACTTCAGCTGGTCGGCCGTGTACTGGCCGCCGTCGACGAGGACCTTGGCGTAGTTCTCCTTGTCGACGCTGACCGGCTGCAGCAGGTAGGCCGGGACGACCTTGGCGCCGTTGTCGTACTGGGTGGTGTCGTTGGTCTCCGGCTTGCCGCCGGTGAGCACCGCGTCGCCCATCTGGACGGCGACCTTGGCGAGTTCGCGGGTGTCCTTGTAGACGGTCTGGGTCTGCTCGCCCGCGATGATCGACTTCACCGAGGCCAGCTCGGCGTCCTGGCCGGTGACGATCGGCAGCGCCTTGCCGGCGCTGCCGTAGCCGACGCCCTTGAGCGAGGAGAGGATGCCGATCGAGATGCCGTCGTAGGGCGAGAGCACCGCGTCCACGTGGGCGCTCGTGTAGGACTTGCTCAGCAGGTTGTCCATCCGGGACTGTGCGACGCCGCCGTCCCAGCGCAGCGTGGCGACCTGGTTGAAGGCGGTCTGGCCGCTCTGCACGACGAGCTTCTTGCTGTCGACGTACGGCTTGAGGACGCTCATCGCGCCGTTGAAGAAGAACTGCGCGTTGTTGTCGTCGGGCGAGCCGGCGAACAGCTCGACGTTGAACGGGCCCTTGCCGTCCTTGAGGCCGAGCTTGTCGGCGATGTACGTGCCCTGCAGCACGCCGACCTTGAAGTTGTCGAAGGTGGCGTAGTAGTCGACGTTCTTGGTGCCGCGGATCAGCCGGTCGTAGGAGATCACCGGGATGTGGGCGTCGGCGGCCTTCTGCAGCACGTCGGTGAGCGAGGAGCCGACGATCGCGGCGACGACCAGGAGCTTGGCGCCCTTGGTGATCATGTTCTCGATCTGGGACACCTGGTTCTCGACGACGTTGTCGCCGTACTGCAGGTCGGTCTTGTAGCCCTTGCCCTGGAACTCCTTGACCATGTTGTTGCCGTCGTTGATCCAGCGCTCGGAGGACTTGGTCGGCATGGCGATGCCGACCAGCCCGCCCTTGGCGCCGTCCTTCGACGCGCCGTCGCCGTCGCCGACGCCGTTGGCGCTCTGGCCGCAGGCCGCCAGCGACAGCGCGAGACCGGCCGCGGCGAGGGCCGTAGAGAGCTTCCGCACAGTTCCTCCAGGGGTGTGCCGCGACCGGGGCGGGCGGGGAGCGCCGGGTCGGTCGAGCGGTGGTTCGGGGGCAGGTGTCGAGCAGGGGTGGGCGCCAGGGGGCCGACCGGTTCGGTCAGGTCCCTGTCCGGGGCCCTGGCCTGGCGTTACCTGAGTGTTAACGCTCACAAGAAGCCCGTCAAGAGGGGCTGGAGTCACCATCGGGTCACGTGCGGGCATAGATATGGAAGCGCTGTGCAGGCTGCTTGACGGGCGGACTGTTAGCGCTAACAATTTGCCCGGGAGAGGCTGCCCGGACGCACGGGAGCCGCCCCCGCCGGTGGGCGGGGGCGGCTCTGCGGACCTGCGGTTCTGCTGCCTCGCGGTTCTGCGGACCTGCGGTCGTCAGCCGGTGAAGCCGGCCGTGATCGAGGTGAACTGCCAGTTGTTCTGGTTGATGCCGGAGCAGTTCTCGGCCACGCCGCCGCCGGCGCACGGCCGGTCGCGGTTGACCGACCAGAAGGCGAGGCGGGCGATGTGGTTGGTGTTGGCCCAGTCGCGGATGCTCGTCCAGGTCGCCGGCGTGGTGGTCTCCTGGTTGTCCGAGAGACCGTTCATGCCGGAGATGCCGACGTGGGCGTAGGCGGTGGCGTCGTCCCAGCCGAAGGTCGACTTCAGCTTGTTCTTCAGGCCGTTCGCCGCGCTGACGGTGCTGCCGTACATGTCGGCGCCGCCGCCGAAGTCGAACGGCATGATGGTGAAGACGTCGATGTCGGCGCCGAGCGCCTTCGCCTGCTCGATCAGCCGGTTGCCGTAGTAGGTCGGGCCGGTGGTCGCGGTGCCGAAGGTGAGGATCGTCCGCAGGCCCGGGTTGTTCTGCTTGACGATCTTCAGGGCGCCGAGGATGCGGTCCTGGACGACGGTGTTCTCGAACTCGTCGGTGTTCTCGATGTCGACGTCGATCGCCTTCAGCCCGTACGCGCTGATCACCTGCTGGTAGGCGGCGGCCAGGGCCTCGGGGGTGGCGCAGTTCGGGCCGAGCTTGTTGCCCTGCCAGCCGCCGATCGACGGGACGACGTCGCCGCCGGCCGCCCGGATCGCGTTGATCGTCTGCTGGTCGACGCCGCCGGTGAGCGGACGCTGGCCGTCCCAGGACGGGTTGCAGCCGCCCGAGGAGAGGATGAACGCCATGGTGAACCACTTGATGCCGGTGGCGCTCATCACCGTGGTCGCGGACGGCGGCTCGCCCCAGCCCATGTAGAGGTAGGGCGCGGCCTGCTTGAAGCCGGTGCCGCCGCCCCCGCCGCCGGAGCCGGTCGTGGCCGAGACGGCGTTGGAGGCGGCCGAGGTGTTGCCCGCCGCGTCCCGAGCCTTGACGGTGAAGGTGTAGGAGGTGCTCGCGGCCAGGCCGGTCACGGTCGCCGAGGTGCCGGTGCTGCTGGCCACCACGTTCGAGCCGCTGTAGACGTCGTAGCCGGTCACGCCGACGTTGTCGGTGGAGGCGTTCCACGACAGCGAGACGGTCGAGGAGGTCGTGCCGGTCGCGGCGAGTCCGCCCGGCGCGGTCGGCGCCTGGGTGTCGCCGCCGCCCCCGCCGCCGCCCGGGCCGTCCAGGCTGATGTCGTCGGCGTAGTAGGTGCCCTGGCCGTACCAGCCGTGGGTGAAGATCTGCGCGCTGGTCTGGCTCGCGCCGGTGGTGAAGGTCACCGACAGCTGCTGGTACGAGGCGGCGGACGGCGTCCAGGTGGAGGCGCCGCCGGTCACGCCCAGGTAGACGTAGTTGCCGCGGACCCAGCCGGACAGCGTGTACGTGGTGTTGGGCTGCACCGAGACGGTCTGGGTGCACTGCGCGGTGTCGCTCGCGCTCGCCGCGGCGGCGAGCGCCTTGCTGCCGGAGTGGACGGGGGAGCCCACCACCGAGCCGAGCCCGCCGGTGCAGGACCAGCCGCTGAGCGTGCCGCTCTCGAAGCCGGGATTGGTGAGCAGGTTGGCCGCCTGGGCCGTAGCGGGCAGGGCGACGGCCGCGGCCGAGCCCAGCGCGACGGCGCCGAGCGCCGCCACGAGGCGGTTGCGGGAACGCACAGGACCTCCAGTGGGGGATGGGGGTTGCGGCCGCAGGGGTGCGGGGGAGCCGTGCAGGCCGCGTGCACCGCCAAGATGGACTAGACCAATATCGGGTGTCAAGGGCCCGTCAACGCCCATCGGCGGAACCGCACTTGGCCCGGCACGGCACCCTCCCAGGTGGGACCGCCCGGGACCGGCGGCCGAGCCCCCGCGCAGCCGCGGAAATATTCGCTGGCGCGGCCCCGCCGGCCGTGGCTACCGTGGTGCCGTTCGGGAGGGCCCGCCGAGGGCCGTCCCCCCGTCGTGCCAGCCCTGCACACCCGGAGGTGAGGACCGTGATGACCGTCGCTGCGCTGGACGCTGCCCGCGTCCGTACGTCGTTCACTCCCACCCCCGTGGCCACCGGCTGACTTCCACGACTCCTTGACGCGCCGTCGGGCGCGCACCGCCGGGGCCACCCTCGCCGAAGGGCCCACCCCACCGTGACCAGCTCCACCTCCGCCGCCCTCCCGCTCTCCGCCCACGGCTGGAACGAGGACAGGGCAGCCGAGTTCGCCTTCTACGCCGAGGCGGGGCTCACCCCCGCCCTGATCTCCCGCGTCGACCGCGGCCAGTGCGACGTCCTGCTCGCCGACCCCGAGTCCGGCGAGCTGCGCACCGTCCGCGCCGACACCCGGCCGGTCGGCGACCCCGACCCGGTCAAGTGCCCCTGCACCGGGGACTGGGCCGCCGTCGACCTCGCCGCGCAGCCCCTGCCCACCGTCTCCGCCCTGCTGGGCCGGAGCACCGCGATCGTCCGCAAGACCGCGGGCGGCCGCTCCGACGGCCAGGTGCTCGCCGCCAACGTCGACACCGTCATGATCGCGGTCTCGCTCGCCGCCGACCCGGACCTCGGGCGGATCGAGCGCTTCCTCGCCCTCGCCTGGGAGAGCGGCGCCGTCCCGCTGGTCGTCCTCACCAAGGCCGACCTGGTCGACGACGCCGACTTCATCCGCGAGGACGTGGAGAAGATCGCCCCGGGCGCCGCCGTGCTCACCGTCAGCGCCGAGACGGGCGAGGGCATGGACGAGCTGCGCGCCCACCTGCCCGGCGCGACCGCCCTGGTCGGCCAGTCCGGCGCGGGCAAGTCCACGCTCACCAACGCCCTCGCCGGCCGGCACGCGATGGCCGTCCAGGAGACCCGCTCGGTCGACGAGAAGGGCCGCCACACCACCACCACCCGGGAGCTGATCCCGCTGCCGGACGGCGGCGTGGTCATCGACACCCCCGGGCTGCGCGAGGTCGGCCTGTACGGCGGCGAGGGCGTCGACCTCGCCTTCGCCGACATCGCCGCGATCGCCGAGCGGTGCCGCTTCGACGACTGCAGCCACCGCTCCGAGCCGGGCTGCGCGGTCGCCGCCGCGCTGGAGGACGGCACGCTGCCGCAGCGCCGGATGGACAGCTACCTCAAGCTCCAGCGCGAGAACGAGTGGATCGCCTCGCGCAGCGACGCCCGGGTCGCCGCCGAGCGGGCCAGGAAGTGGAAGGCCGTCACCAAGTCGATGCGGGGCTCGTCGAGCCCCACCCGGCGCGACCCGCGCCGCACCCGCTGAGCCGGGAGGCCGCCGGGCCCCGCCGGGCCCGGCGGCCGGACGGCTCGG
>NZ_JBEYFP010000105.1:0-14418 GCF_040634455.1 Kitasatospora sp. NPDC007106 | reverse complement strand
CGGGCGCCGCCGGTGCCCGGGTCAGCCCTCGCGGCGCAGGCGGGCACCCACCCAGCGGGCCCGCCGGCCGAGGATGCGGGGGATGCCGAGCCCGTGCGCCCCGGTGCCGTCCGGCTGTCCGGGGGCGCCTTCCCGGCGCCACTCGAACTGGTGGGACTGGCTCTGCGAGCTGCTGCTCCCACGACGGCGTCGGCGCGGTGCGGCATCGCGATCGGGCATCCAGGTCATACCGGGAGGATGCCCCTGGGCCAGGAGGAGTAACCGCCTCCGGACTTCCCACCTGGCTTATGCGACTGTCATATGAGTGATGGTCAGACTTTCGAGTCCTGGTTCGGATGCGTCGTACGGGCGGGTCGACCCGGCGCTCAGTCCTTGTGCTGCCCCACCCAGGCCAGCAGTTCCTCGGTGAACTGCTCGGGGGTCTCCTCGTGCGGGAAGTGCCCCACCCCGGGCAGCAGCCGCCACCGGTACGGCGCCTCCACGTACTCGCCCGCCCCCAGCGCGGTGTGCGCCAGCAGCACCGGATCGGCGGCGCCCTGGACGTGCAGCGTCGGCGCGGTGATCGGCTTCTTCATCCGGCGCGCGAACTGCAGGCCGTCCGGCCGGGCCATCGACCGCATCAGCCAGCGGTACGGCTCGATCGAGCAGTGCGCCGTGGACGGGATACGGATCGCCTGCCGGTACGCCTCCACCGCCTCCGGCTCGATCCCGTTCGGACCCGTCCAGGCCCGCAGGTACTCGCCGACCAGGGCGGCGTCGTCCGCGACCAGCCGCCGCTCCGGGATCCACGGCCGCTGGAAGCCCAGCACGTGCTCGAAGGCGGCGATCTGGCGCCGGTCGGTGAGCAGGGCGCGCCGCAGGTGGCGCGGGTGCGCCGCCGAGACGACCGTCAGGCTGCGGATCACCGAGGGCCGCATCACCGCCGCCACCCAGGCGAGCGAACCGCCGGTGGCGTGGCCCACGAGATGGGCGTGCCGCTCGCCGAGCGACCGGATCACGCCGGTGATGTCCAGCGCCAGGTTGGCCGGGTCGTAGCCGCGCGGCGTGCGGTCGCTGCCGCCGATGCCGCGCAGGTCCAGGGCGACCGCCCGGTACCCGGCCTCGGCGAGCGCGGTCAGCTGGTGGCGCCAGGCCCACCAGTACTCCGGCCAGCCGTGCACCAGCAGCACCAGCGGGCCGTCACCGGCCTCGGCGATGTGGAAGCGCGCCCCGTTGGCGGCCAGGTCGCGGTGCGTCCACGGCCCGGGCGAGCGGACGCTCCAGGCGGCCCCGGCACCCGCAGGGTCCCCGGCGGGTCCGGGCGCGGGCCGTCCCGTGGCGGGCCGGGAGGTCCCGGGACGGGGCTCGGCGGGCTTCGCGGGTACGGGCTTCTGGTCCAGCGGCATACCGAGAGCCTGTCATACGCGTGCTACGAACACGTCTCCGGCACTCGCGTCGCTTCACAACGATCCGGCACGGAGCGGCTGCACACCGGAACCGGCCCGGTGGCGGACACCCTGACGGGCCCGGGGACGGACACCGGTACGCGTCTCCCGCGGGTCAGCGGATCCGGCCGAGCGCGCGGTCGATCTCCTCCTTGGTGGCCGGCCGCGGGCGCGCGTTCTTCAGCACGTCAGCGGTGGCCTGGGCACCCTCGATCGTCCGGTGCGGCTTCTCGATCTTCTTGAACGAGCGTGCCGCCAGCAGGCCCAGCAGCGCGGCCAGCAGCAGGTAGGCGCCGCCGACGATCAGGAAGGACCAGCCGAGGGTCAGCCCGAGCGCCTGCAGACCGTAGGCCGCGGCGAAGCTCAGCATCGGGACGGACGCGAGCGCCACCACGCCGGCGACCGAGACGGAGACGCCCCCGGTCACACCGCGCTTGACGTCGGCCCGGATCTCCGCCTTGGCCAGCGCGATCTCGTCGTGCACCAGGGCGGAGAGGTCGTTGGTCGCCGCCGCGAACAGCTCGCCGATGGAACGCTCGCCCTCGTAGGGGGCCCGGCCTGCGGTTCCTGCGGACATCGGCGGTTCTCCTTCGCGGCGGCTGCACTCGTTCGACAGCTCAGCATCATGCCTCCCCCGGCAGTCCGCACACCACTCCGGCCCCCGGTTCGGCGGCGTGTCAGGAGACTGCGCGTCAGTTCGGGCGCCCGTAGACGTCCGGGACGCCGTCGTGGTCGGAGTCCGCGTTCTCCTCCTCGTACAGCAGGCGGTAGTGCCGGGTGCGGAGCTTCAGCAGCACGGTGGCGAACGCCGCGCACAGCACCGAACCCATCAGCACCGCCTCCTTGGACTGCTCGGCCAGTGCGTGGTCGTCGGGGAAGGCCAGCTCGCTGATCAGCAGGGAGACGGTGAAGCCGATGCCCGCCAGGGTGGAGAGCGCGAACACGTCCCCCCAGCCGAGCTGCGGATTGAGCTGCGCGCGGGTGTAGCGCGCCGCGAGCCACGTCCCGCCGAACACCCCGACCGACTTGCCCACCACCAGGCCGAGCACCACGCCGAGCGGGGTGGCCTCCGAGAACACCTCGGCGAGCGCCTTGCCCGACACCGGGACCCCGGCCGCGAACAGCGCGAACAGCGGCACCGCGACACCCGCCGACAGCGGGCGCACCAGGTGCTCGACGTGCTCGCCGGGGGAGTGCTCCTGGCCCGGCCGGGTGCGGCAGCGCAGCAGCATGCCCATCGCCACGCCGGCCACCGTCGCGTGCACCCCGCTCTCGTGCATCAGCGCCCAGATCACCAGCGCCAGCGGCACGTAGAGGTACCAGCCGTGCACCTCGCGGCGGTTCAGCAGCCAGAACAGCACCAGCCCGGCCAGCGACAGCCCCAGCGCCCAGAACTTGATCTCCGAGGTGTAGAAGACCGCGATGATCAGGATCGCGATCAGGTCGTCCACCACCGCGAGCGTGAGCAGGAAGGCCCGCAGCGCGGACGGCAGCTGACTGCCCACCACCGCCAGCACGCCGAGCGCGAAGGCGATGTCCGTCGCGGTCGGGATCGCCCAGCCGCCGGGGTGCCCGCCGGGCGCGAGGTTCACCAGGGTGAAGATCACCGCGGGCAGGACCACCCCGCTCACCGCGGCCGTCACCGGCAGCAGCGCCGCGCTCGGCGTCCGCAGCTCGCCCGAGGTGAACTCGCGCTTGAGCTCGATGCCCGCCACGAAGAAGAAGATCGCCAGCAGCCCGTCCGCGGCCCAGGCCTCCACGGTGAGGTCCAGGTGCAGCGGCTTCGACGGCCCGATCGTGTACTCGCTCACCGACTCGTAGGAGCCCGGCCAGACATTGGCCCACACGAGTGCGGCGACCGCGGCCAGCAGCAGCAGCACACCGCCGACCGTCTCGGTGCGCAGCGCATCCAGGATGATCCGCCGTTCGGGCAGCGGCAGCAGCCCGAGGAACGTCCGGCGCTGCCCGCCCGTCTCCGCGGTGGCGCCCGTTTCGGTGGCCGCGCCCGTTTCGGTGGTCCCGCCCGTGCCGGTGGCCGCGTTCGTGTCCGCGGCGGCGCCCGTCTCCTCGGTCGCGTCCGTCCGGTCGGACGGGGCCTGCGGCTGCGGGTCCGAGCGGCGCGGGCGGTCGGGCACGGGCGGCTGGTCGGGCGCGGGCGGTGTGGCCACGGCGGGACCTCCTGGGGCTCGGGCGGGCGGTCTCCCCGTACGGGGGACACCTGTCGTACGGATGCCGACCAGACTTCCCGGCGCGCCTCGGAGCGGTCCTGACGCCCCACCGCATTCTACGGAGTGCGCGACGGCGGCCGATCGGGCGCAGTCTATGCAGGCCGACGGCGGCGGCCGGGCGACGCGACCGGGCACCGGGAGGGCCGTCGGCCACCGTCCCCCGGACGGCGTGCGACCGGATGCGCGAACCGCAGGTCGTCCTTATGGTCGTCGGCGCCGAGGGCGGCGAGCTGCTCGGGGAACTGCTCCGCCACCACGGTTCGACCCCGGGCTCCACCTCGTTCGCCGGACACGCCACGGGCCGGCGCCCCGCGAGAGCGGGGAGCCGGCCCGTGGCGGTGTGTCAGTCCTCGCTCGGCGCGGTCGGCAGCTGGGCCTGGATGAGGTTCATCACCGAGGAGTCGGCGAGCGTGGTGACGTCGCCGATCTCGCGGTTCTCGGCGACGTCGCGCAGCAGGCGACGCATGATCTTGCCGGAGCGGGTCTTGGGGAGCTCGTTGACCAGCAGGATCCGCTTGGGCTTGGCGATCGGGCCGAGGGTGCGGCCGACGTGGTTGCGCAGGTCGGCGACCAGGTCGTCGTTGGCCTCGGCGGTGCCGCGCAGGATGACGAAGGCGACGATGGCCTGGCCGGTGGTGGCGTCCGTGGCACCGACCACGGCCGACTCGGCGACCGCCGGGTGCGAGACCAGCGCGGACTCGACCTCGGTGGTGGAGATGTTGTGGCCGGACACCAGCATGACGTCGTCGACCCGGCCGAGCAGCCAGATGTCGCCGTCCTCGTCCTTCTTCGCACCGTCGCCGGCGAAGTACCGGCCCTCGAAGCGGGACCAGTACGTGTCCAGGTAGCGCTGGTCGTCGCCCCAGACGGTGCGGAGCATGGACGGCCACGGCTCGGTCAGCACCAGGTAGCCGCCGGAGCCGTCGGGGACCTCACGGGCCTCGTCGTCGACCACGGTCGCGGCGATGCCGGGCAGCGCGCGCTGGGCGGAGCCGGGCTTGGTCTCGGTGACGCCGGGCAGCGGGCTGATCATGATGGCGCCGGTCTCGGTCTGCCACCAGGTGTCCACGATCGGGCAGCGGCCGCCGCCGATGTGCTCGCGGTACCAGACCCACGCCTCGGGGTTGATCGGCTCGCCGACGCTGCCGAGCACCCGCAGGCTGGACAGGTCGAACTTGGCGGGGATGTCGTCGCCCCACTTCATGAAGGTGCGGATCGCGGTCGGCGCGGTGTAGAGGATCGTCACGCCGTACTTCTGCACGATCTCCCAGAACCGGCCCTGGTGCGGGGTGTCCGGGGTGCCCTCGTAGATGACCTGGGTGGCGCCGTTGGCGAGCGGCCCGTACACGATGTACGAGTGCCCGGTGACCCAGCCGATGTCGGCGGTGCACCAGTACACGTCGGTCTCCGGCTTGAGGTCGAAGACGGCGTGGTGGGTGTAGGAGGCCTGGGTGAGGTAGCCGCCGGTGGTGTGCAGGATGCCCTTCGGCTTACCCGTGGTGCCCGAGGTGTAGAGAATGAACAGCGGGTGCTCGGCCTCGTGGCCCTCGGGGGTGTGCTCGGCCGACTGGCGGTCGACGACGTCGTGCCACCAGACGTCGCGGCCCTCGGTGAAGGCGGTGTCCTGTCCGGTGCGGCGCACCACGAGGACGTGCTCGACGCCGGGGCAGCGGTCGAGCGCCTCGTCGATGGCGGGCTTGAGCGCGGACGGCTTGCCGCGGCGGTGGCCGCCGTCGGCGGTGATGACGAGCTTGGCGTCGGCGTCCTGGATGCGGGAGGCGACGGCGTCGGCGGAGAAGCCGCCGAAGACGACGGAGTGGGTGGCGCCGATCCGGGCGCAGGCGAGCATCGAGACGACGGCCTCGGGGATCATCGGGAGGTAGATCGCCACCCGGTCGCCCTTGTGGACGCCCAGCTCGAGCAGCGCGTTCGCGGCCCGTGAGACCTCGTCCTTCAGGTCGGCGTAGGTGATGGTGCGGGTGTCGCCGCCCTCGCCCTCGAAGTGGATCGCGACCCGGTCGCCGAGGCCCGCCTCGACGTGCCGGTCGACGCAGTTGTACGCGACGTTGATCCGGCCGTCGGCGAACCACTTCGCGAACGGCGGGTTGCTCCAGTCCAGGGTCTCGGTCGGCTCGACGGACCAGGAGAGGCGGCGGGCCTGCTCGGCCCAGAAGGCGAGCCGGTCCTCGGAGGCCTGCCCGTAGGCGTCCGCGGTCACGTTCGCGGACGCGGCCAGGGCGGCCGGCGGCGCGAAGCGGCGCTCCTCCTTGAGCAGATTGGCCAGGCTCTCGTTGCTCAACGCGCACTCCTCATCGAGTCTCATCTGCCGGGTGATCCCCTGCGGGATTGTCCCGTGTGTCCCAGCACACAGCTCACCAGGCGAACGGGTGTGTTGACAAGAGCCTCCCGAGAATTGGTGTAGACCTTTCGCGGGGTTCGCCGCCGACCGGACCGAGTGCCCGGCGGGTACCGAGCGGGACGGGAACGGGACGGGGAGGGCGACGGGGAGCAGGACAGGGGCGGGGGCGGGGAGTGGCAGGGGCACTGCTGGACGCGGCGCGCGGCGGGACGGTGGCGGGACGGGCGGCCCCGCACGGCCGAGGTGCAGGTGAACGTCGGGAGGCCGGCTCCGGCGGCATGGGTGCACGGACGGAGGCGCGATCGGCCACCCGGCGCCAGGTGTCGGGTGGAGGGCGTGCGAGGCACGGCGCCCGCCGGGTGTGCCTCCGGGGGTGCCGCCGTGCGGAGCGGGTGGGTCGGACGGGCCCGCGGATCGGTGGGGGTGCGCAGCGTGCTTGCCGCGTCTGTCCGTCCGGCGGCGCTGGAGGTGCGGTCGGTGCACTTGCGACGGTTCCGGCCGGGGGCGGCCGGCTGCGGATCGCTGTCGGCCGTGGAACGGATGATGCAGGAGTACTTGACGACCCGACGCATCGGTACTCCACTGACCGGGCGGGCCTGTGGCTTCGGCCGCAGGCCCGACCAACGACGCACCCTCGCGTGAGGGAGGTCAGAGTCATGTCGGCCACACCTCCTCGATCCTCCTCCGTGCCCCTCCCCGGTGATTTCGCCGTCGTCCGCATGGACGGCCGGGTGAGTCGCCTCATCCGGATCGGCCAGTGGCTCAACGCCAGCGGTTTCGCCGACTACGAGCACGCCTTCGTCTTCGTGGGCGACGGGCAACTGGTCGAGGCGCAGCCCGGCGGCGCCGAACTGCGCCCCCTCTCGGTGTACGACGGCCGACCGGCGCTCTGGTCCACCGGTAGGTACGCCTTGACGGATGCCCAGCGGGCGGCTGTCGTCGCGGCCGCCCGCGGGTACATCGGGGTGCCCTACAGCGCGGCCGACTACTTCGCGCTGGCCGCGCACCGCCTCCGCCTGCCGGTCGGTCCGCTCATCAAGGGCTATGTGGCGAGCAGCCGCCACATGATCTGCTCCCAGCTGGTCGACCAGTGCTACCTGGACGCCGGTGTCCATCTGTTCTCGGACGGCCGGTGGCCGGGGTACGTCACACCGGCCGACCTGGCGAAGCTGCTGCTGGCCTGACGGGCGGTCACAGGCGGGCCGCGGAGGCGTGGTCGCTCTGCCGTGGCCCGGCCGTCGTGCAGACGGGCGTCAGGCCGTCACCGGTGTTCGCTGCTGCAACGGTTCGCCGCAGTGCTCGGCGGAGACCCGGGCGAACCGCCCGGTGCTGTTGTCCAGGACGTACGCCTGGGCGGTCGCGAAGTCGAAGTACATCCCGACCAGACGCAGGGTGCCGGCGGCCACGCGGCGTTCGACCGCGGGATTGGCCAGCAATTGGTCGAGCTGCTGGACCACGTTGGTGATGCAGAGCTCCTCGACCGGGTCGGCGGCGGTTCGGTCGGTGAAGCTCGCGGGCGCACGCTTGGAGCGGGCGAGCGAGCCACGGCCGTTGCGCAGCCAGCGTACGAGCGGGGTCGGCGTGCCCGGCTGCTCGTGGATACCGTCCAGCAGGGCCTTCATCGCGCCGCAGCCGGAGTGCCCGCAGACCGTGATCGAGCCGACCTCCAGCACCTCGACCGCGTACTGCACGGCAGCCGCCACCGAGTCGTCCGCAGCGCCCGGTTCGTGGGGGGCGGGGACGAGGTTGCCGACGTTCCGGACCGTGAAGAGGTCGCCCGGGCCGCTGCTGGTGATCATGCTGGTGACCATCCGCGAGTCGGCGCAGGTGAGGAACAGCTGTGAGGGCGTCTGGCCCTCCCGGGCGAGCCGGGCCAGTTCCTGCCGGACGAGTGGTGCGGTGTGCTCCTGGAAGCCCCGCACGCCGTCGAGCAGCCGGCCGTGTGCGTCGCCGCCGTCCTGCTCGATGCTGTGGTGGCCCATCCACGGTGTCCAGGCCCGGAACTGCCGCGTTCCTGCGGCCGGATCCGGCTCCATGGTGCCGTCGGGGTCGAGTGCCGCTTCCCGGCCGTGCTGGTCGGTCACCATCGCGACCCGCCCGCCGGCGGCCTGGTACATGGCCCGCCAGGTGTGCAGCGCCTCGTACGCGGCGTGGTCGAGGAAGCTGCCGTCGTGGTGGACGGTGACCGCCGCGCCGGGGGGAATCCGGCCGAGGGTGCGGCTGAGCCGGGGAACGGCGGCGAAGGTGAGCGGGCCGTGCGTCCGGACGCGGTGGGAGCCGTCGGGCTCGGCGGTGACGTCGACGCGGGCGCGGGTCAGCCGGTGGAGGGCGAGCAGGCCGGCGACCGTTCCGCCGAGCGTCACGCCGAGCGGGACGCCGAGGCCCACCACGCCGAGCACGGTGACCAGGTAGACCGGGAACTCGCGGTGCCGGTGGATGCGCCTGATGTGGGCGTAGCTGACCATCTGCACGCCGACGACGAGCACGAGGGCGGCCAGGGCCGCGAGCGGGATGCGGCGCAGCCCGCCGGCCAGCACCAGTGCGGCCAGCACCACCCAGCAGCCGTGCAGGACGGCCGACCACCGGGAGGCGGCGCCGGCCTGCACGTTGGCCGTGCTGCGGACGGCGCCGCCGGCCACCGGCAGGCCGCCGAACAGGCCGGAGACCATGTTCGCCAGGCCCTGGCCGCGCAGCTCGCGGTCCAGGTCGCTGGTGGTGTGCGTCATCCGGTCGACCGCGACCGAGGAGAGCAGCGACTCCACACCGGCGACGGCGGTGACCGTCAGGACCACGGTGAGCAGGTCCGGCCAGTGCTCGGCGAGCAGCCGGCCGCTCGGGGCCGCGGCGAGTGCATGGTGCTGCCAGCCGGGCAGTTCGACCCGGGCGAGGTGCAGGCCGAGGGTGAGGGAGAGGGTCGTGCCCGCGGCGACGGCGACGAGGGCGGCCGGCAGCCGGGCGAGCCGTGTGCCGATCCGGCCGGCGGCACCGGGCAGGCGGCCGAGGCGGGGCCAGCAGAAGAGCACGGCGACGGCGAGCGCGCCGACCGCCAGGGCCGGCAGGTGGGGCCCGGCCAACTGACCGGGGAGCGCGCGGAGGTTGGCGAGGGCGGAGCTCTGCGGCGATCCGCCGAGCACGACGTGGAGCTGGGCGATGGCGATGGCGAGGCCCACGCCCGTCAGCATCCCGTGCACGATCGCCGGGGAGACGGCGAGCGCCGCGCGGGCCACGCGCAGCGAGCCGAGCAGGAGCTGGAGCAGGCCGGCCGCGACGGTCACCGCGCAGGCGATCCGCCAGCCGTACTGGGCGACCACGCCTGCGGTGATCACGGTCAGGGCCGCCGAGGGGCCGCTGACCTGGAGGGGAGTGCCGCCGAGCAGACCGGCCACCAGGCCGCCGGCGGCGGCGGCGACCAGGCCTGCCGTCAGCGGCGCGCCGGTGGCGAGGGCGATGCCGAGGGAGAAGGGCACCGCGATGAGGAAGACCGCCAGCGAGGCCGGCAGGTCGTGGAGGAGTGCGGAGCGGCCTCGGCCGCCCGCCCGCCCGGGGCGGGGAGCCGACCCGGACGACCGGCCGCCGGACGGCGGCGCGTGGTCGGTGGTGTCCGAGGCGATGGGTGCGGAGGAGATGTCGAGGGTCATGGTGTCCCGTCTTCCGGGGGAACGTACGCAGTCAGGTCCGGTGGTGGTGCTGTCAGCGGATCGGCTGTCGTGGATCGCGACGGTGTGGCGGGATGGTGTGGGCGCGGCGGCTGTCCGCGGGGCCCAAGGACCATCAGTCCGGTCTGCCAAGATTCGGTAAACCGAGAGTAATGAGATCTTTGCACGGCGTGAATACGAACGACAGGCCGGAGCGTTGGATTCACCTTTATGAGTGGAGGCCGGTCGGCTCGGGAACCCGACAGCCGGAAGGGTCGGCGAACGCCCAGCTCAGGGGGTGTTCGCCGACCCTTCCGGCGGTGCTGCCGCAGTGCCTCGTCCGGCGGCGGCGGGTGGGGGATCAGGCCCGGGCCGCGCCCAGCCCGGCCGTGCCGCGGTCCGCGGTGGCGCCGTCGAGTCCGAGCACGAACTCCGGGTCGACCTGCTCGGCGAGGTCCCGGCCCACCTTGGCGTTGCCCCAGCTCTCGGCGTTGCGCAGGTGGAAGTGGACCGCCTGGGCGGTGTACTTCCGCGGGTCCCGCAGCCCGAACGCGGCGTCCGCGGCGGCCTTCAGCTCCTCCAGGGTGCTGCGGTTGGCCGGCTCGAGCAGGCTCAGGGCGGGCTCGGCGCCCTGCTCCAGCCGCCGTACCCAGTCGGACTGTCCGAAGGTCGTCAGCAGGTCGTCGCCTACCTCCCGGCGCAGGAAGGCCAGGTCGTCCGGCCCCTGCACCTTGTTGCCGACGACCCGGAGGGTGACGCCGAAGTCGCGCGCGTACTCCTTGTACTGGCGGTAGACGGAGATGCCCTTCCGGGTCGGTTCGGCGACCAGGAAGGTGAGGTCGAAGCGGGTGAACAGGCCGGAGGCGAAGGAGTCCGATCCGGCGGTCATGTCGGTGACCACGTACTCGTCCTGGCCGTCGATCAGGTGGTTGAGCAGCAGCTCCACCGCGCCGACCTTGGAGTGGTAGCACGCGACGCCCAGGTCCTCCTCGGTGAAGGCGCCGGTGGCCAGCAGCCGGACGGACCCCTCGTCGAGCGCGATCGGACGGGCGCACGCGGCGTACACCGGGTTCTCCTCGACGATCCGCAGAAGTCGCGAACCCCGGCCGGGCGGAGTGGTCTTGATCATCTCCTCCGCGGACCCGATGAGCGGGTTGTCACCGCGCAGGTACTCCTTGATCTCCGGCAGGCGGGCGCCCAGCGAGGGGAGTCCGGCGGCCTGATCGTCCGTCAGCCCGAGTGCCGGGCCCAGGTGTTGGTTGATGTCGGCGTCGACGGCGATCACCGGACGGCCGGCGGCGGCCAGGTGGCGGATGAACAGCGCGGACAGCGTCGTCTTGCCGCTGCCGCCCTTGCCGACGAACGCGATCTTCATCTGGGGCTCCGGCTCTCGCTGCGGCGACCGGCGCCGCCGAAGGGATGTTGGAAATCGTTATCGTCACCGATAGCGGTCATGCTAGCGGTGGTTTGGTACGCCGCGCGGGTGGGAATGCAGGATTGCCTCGATCGGGTGATGCCGGGGTTGCTGTGCGGGGGGTGGGGGGTGGTTCATTACCCTCGGGTACGTGAGCACTGGAACTGATCCCCTCGCCTCGCTGGCCGAGCTGCCCGGGGTGCCCGAGGCCGTCGCCGAGGTGCGCAAGGCCGTCGACCGGCTCTACGGCCACCGCGTGATGCGCCGCCGAGCCGGTGAGGTGACGTCGGAGGCGGCCATCCGCGGCGCCCGGGCGTCGGCCGCCCTCGACGGTGCCGACTGGCCGCTGGAGGAGATCCGGCGGCGCACCGACTTCGGCGGCGACGCCGAGGCCCGCACGGTGGGCGGTGCGCTGCGGATCTCGGCCGAGGCCGGGCAGCTGCTGGGCGTGTGGCGGCACTCGCCGCTGCAGGTGCTGGCCCGGCTGCACCTGCTCGCGGTCGGCGACGCCGACCCGTCCGCCGGCCGTCCGCGGCGCGCGGGCGAGCAGGCGGGGCCGCTCTTCCCGGTCGAGCTGGCGGCCGCCGAGGGGTTCGACAAGCCGGTCGAGGGCGTGGAACTCCCGCCCGCGCCGGGCGCGGAGGAGGTCGCGGCGCGCCTCGACCAGCTGTCACACCTCCTGGCGTCCCGCGCCGAGGGCGCCGCGAACGGTGCGCCCGCCCTGGTGACGGCCGCGGTGGTGCACGGCGAACTGCTCGCGCTGCGCCCCTTCGCCTCCCACAACGGGGTCATCGCACGTGCCGCACAGCGCATCGTCCTGATCGCCGAGGGCCTCGACCCGAAGGCCATCTGCCCGGCCGAGGTCGGCCTCGCCGAGCTCGGCACCGCCTCCTACCGGGACGCCCTGGCGGGATACCTCAGCGGCACCGGCGACGGCATGGCGCGGTGGATCCGGCACTGCGGGGAGGCGCTCCGGCTCGGTGTCCGGGAGAGCACCGCGGTCTGCGAGGCGATGCAGCGCGGGATGGTCTGACCGTCCGACCATGTGACCGGCCGACGGCTCGGGGCGTCGGCCGGGTCGCTCGAACGGTCCGTGACATGCGGATGCGGCGGCACCTGGTCCTGCTCGGTGCCGCCGCTGGCACAGGGGCCGGGGTACCAAGCATGCACCGGAAGTGCCCATCAGGTGGGGATCTGGCCCGTTCACCTGGTGCGGCGGCCCGTCAGCGGGTCGGCTGCATGTGGGTGCCCAGCTGGCTGTGCGCGGTCCGTGGGCCTGAACTGCGTTGTCGGAACGACCCCTTAGGGTCCTGACCGGGTCTCGCGGGCCGTAAGTCCTTTCTATCGCGGATCGCCCCAAAGCGGAACCCGAAACAAGAACTTTTTCCCGTTTGTCCGATATGGCAATCGGCCTGGTCGGACGGGTCAGGCCGCCGGTCGGCGCCGCCGTGCGGAGTACCAGAGCAGGCCCGCCGTGAGGGCTGCCGCGCCGACCGCGACGGCCAGCAGCACGGACCGGCTCGGAGCGCTGAACTCCGGCAGCCTGCTGCGGAGTTCGACCGGGCGGTTGAACACCAGCACCGGCCACTCGCGGGCCGTCGCCTCCTTGCGCAGCGCCCGGTCCGGGTTGACCGCGGACGGGTGGCCGACCGCCTCCAGCAGCGGGAGGTCGGTGGACGAGTCGCTGTAGGCGTAGGACTCGGGGAGGTCGTAGCCCTGCTCGGCGGCGAGCTCGCGGATGGCCGCCGCCTTGTTCTCGGCGTACGCGTAGTACTCGATCTCGCCGGTGTAGCAACCGTCCTCGACCTTGAGGCGGGTGGCGATGGCGTGGTCGGCGCCGAGCAGCCGGCCGATCGGCTCGACGACCTCCGAGCCGGAGCTGCTGACGATCACCACGTCGCGCCCGGCCGCATGGTGCTGCTCGATCAGCGAGGCGGCCTCCTCGTAGATGATCGGGTCGATCAGCTCGTGCAGGGTCTCCGCGACGATCTCGCGGACCTGCTGGACGTTCCAGCCGCGGGTCAGCGCCGACAGGTACTGCCGCATCTTCTCCATCTGGTCGTGGTCCGCGCCGCCGACCAGGAAGACGAACTGGGCGTACGCGCTCTTGAGCACGGCCCGACGGTTGATCAGGCCGCCCTGGTAGAAGGGCCGGCTGAACGCGAGCGCGCTCGACTTGGCGATGATCGTCTTGTCCAGGTCGAAGAACGCGGCCGTCCGCGGGGTTCCGTGGGGCGGGCTCGGAGCGGCCGGCCGGGCCGCGGCGTCCACCTCGTCCGCCTTGTCCGTCGCGTCCGCTTCGCCGTCGGGCCCGTCCGGGCGGCCGGTGTCGGCGACCGGTCCCCCTTCGCCGCCCTCGGATGCACCCTCGGCTGCGCCGTCGGCCGGTGCGGCGTCGGCGGCCGGCGTCTCCGCCCGGTCGGGGGTGGTCGGCGGGGGCGCGTCGGGGGTGGTTGCGCGCCCCGAGTCGGGACCGTTGTCGACGGTGTCGGCGTTCTCGGTGGTGTCCACGGGACCGAGGATAGAGGGCGTGCCGAAACCCCCCGCCATTCGGCGTACTCGGTGGCGCGCGGGTTTGTGTTTCTGGCCGCTCGGGTACACCATGGAAGTCACGGATCGTTCGCGACCGTGCTAACCCGGTCCGGCTCCTCCCCCCCGAGTCGGGCCGTGGATAGACGACCCCCGCTCTCCCCCCCGGCGGGGGTCGTCGCATGTCCGGGCCCGTTTCGCAGGGTAGTTGACACTCCCGGTGTCCACCCGGAACGGATCGGTGACCGCCCGGCCCGTTCGGCGCACGTCCACCACCGCCACGCCGCCCGTGTCACTGTCGGTAACTGATTCATCGGGAATCGCAGGGCGCACAGAAGGCGCGTTCTCATGCCTCTCGCGTCAATTCTGCGATGCATTGCCCCCCGGGCGAGTGAAGCGAGTTATCCACAGCCCCGAGTTGTCCACAGCGAATGCCGTGAGCGGATCCGAGGGCCGTCTGCTCCGCCACGGTGGTGCCCGGGCCGCCGCCGCACCCACCCGATCACCGGGCGGGCCGGCAGCCCCGCACCGGCCGCCGCACGTGCTCCACGCGCGCCGACCGGCCCGGACCACTCGGACACCGCCCGGCAGCACCGGGCGCCGCCCCTGGGGGAGACGCCATGTCGACACCCACCACCGATTCCCGCCCGGCGGACCGCCCCGCGCACGCCGGCCCGCTGATCATCACCGCGGACGACGCCCTCGCCGACCACCTCGCCCGGATCTGCGCCGCGGCCGGTGCCGAACCGCAGCTGGCCCGCGCGGAACCGCCGCGCGCGCTCTGGGAGGACGCGCCGCTCGTGCTCGTCGGCGACGACCTCGCCGAGTC
>NZ_JBEYFP010000104.1:0-14507 GCF_040634455.1 Kitasatospora sp. NPDC007106 | reverse complement strand
GCCCCGGGGGTGACCCCCGGGGCCCGCGGTGCGCCCGTCCGGCCTCAGGCCCGGCCGCCGGCGGAGGCCATGCCGAGCCAGCTGTGCGGGTTGCCCTCCCAGCACCAGCCGAGCTTGGGAGCGCCCTTGCTGATCCACAGCGCGGGCACCCGGCGGTCGCCGCAGCGCGAGGCGCCGAGCGAGAAGCACTTGTTGGTGGCGAGCAGCTCCGGGTACTGGACGACCAGGGCGAGGCCCTCCTCGATCGTCAGCGGGGTGCGGCCGCGGTCGGCGACCACGGCCATCGCGTCCCGCGGTACGGCGCCGCAGAACTCCTCGCCGCGGTCGACGTCCAGCAGCAGGTAGGCCCGGCCGTTCGGCAGCGCCACGGTCGGGGTGAAGCGGGCGAGGTCGCCCTCGGGGTAGTGCCGGTCCACGATCCCCGGGCGCTTGCGGCCGGCGAGCGTGGTCAGCGGCACCACCTCCTCGATCGGCACCACCTCCCTGGTCACCACCAGGACGAACGGCACCCGGCCGCCCTCCGGCGGCGCGCCGGGGCCGGCGGCCGCGCGCAGCGGCTCCAGCAGGGCGGTGAAGCCCTCCTCCGGCAGCCCGGCCAGGGCCGGGTAACCCAGGGCGGTCAGCCGCCGCACCTGTCGGTCGAACTCTCCGTCGACCCCGCCGTCGAGCTCTCCGTCGAACTCTCCGTCGAACTCTCCGTCGAACGCAGTCATGCGCCTCCCATTCTCCGTACCGCGTACACTGTACATAGTACGGATAAAGGCGGTGGGAGAATTCCGGCCATGTCGAGCGACCGCAGCAGTGCAGGTGATCCGGCGCGCACCCTCGCGCTGCTCTGGGGCGGGGGCGAGGAGCGGCCCGGCCGCCGCGGCCCCCGGCAGGCCAGGACGGTGCCCGAGATCGCCGCCGCCGCGATCGCCCTCGCCGACGCCGAGGGCGTCGCCGCCGTCACCATGCGGGCCGTCGCCCAGCGGCTCGGCCTCTCCCCGATGGCGCTCTACACCTACGTGCCGGGCAAGGCCGAACTCCTCGACCTCATGCTCGACACCGTCTACGCCGCCATGCCCCGCCGCACCCCCGCCGACGGCGGCTGGCGGGCCCGGACGGCCGCCGTCGCCGACGACAACGCCGCCCTGTTCGCCGCCCACCCCTGGGTCGCGGAGGTCGCCACCGGCCGCCCCCCGCTCGGCCCCGGCCTGATGGCCAAGTACGAGTACGAGCTGCGCGCCCTCGAAGGGCTCGGCCTCGGCGACGTCGAGACGGACGCCGCCCTCTCCTTCGTGCTCGGCTTCGTGCACAGCTGCGCCCGGGCCGCCGCCGACGAGCGGGCCGCCGAGCAGGAGAGCGCGATGAACGACGAGCAGTGGTGGGCCGGCAACGCCGACCTGCTCGCCAAGGTCTTCGACCCCGGGCGCTTCCCGACCGCAGCCCGGATCGGCACCGCGGCCGGCGAGGCCCACGGCGCCGCCTCCAGCGCGGCCCACGCCTACGCCTTCGGCCTGCAACGGGTGCTCGACGGGCTGGCCGCGCTCGACCCCGCGGGCCACCGCGGGGGAGACCCCGGCCCGGAACCGGGTGCGTAAGGCAACTGTCATGACCAAAGTGTGGATACGGGCGTGACATCTTCCGCTTCCGCCGCTACCGTCGAGCCGGTACTTGCGCGCGTGAGGGACGGAGCGGCATGAGGGACGAGCACGACACCGGCCGCGGATTCTGGTACGGCGCCGCCGCCTACGGCATGTGGGGCCTCTTCCCGCTCTTCTGGCCCCTGCTGGAGCCCGCCGGAGCCGTCGACATCCTCGCCAACCGGATGGTCTGGTCGCTCGTCGCCGTGCTCCTGATGCTGCTCGTCCAGCGCCGCTGGGCGTGGATCCGCCCGCTGCTCGCCCAGCCCCGCCGCCTCGCCATGGTCGGCCTGGCCGCCGCGGTGGTCTCCGTCAACTGGGGCGTCTACATCTGGGGCGTCAACTCCGGCCACGTCGTCGAGACCAGCCTCGGCTACTTCATCAACCCGCTCGTCACCATCGCCTTCGGCGTCCTGCTGCTGCACGAACGGCTGCGCCGCGCCCAGTGGGCCGCCGTCGGGATCGGCGTCCTCGCCGTCGTCGTCCTCGCCGTCGGCTACGGCCGGCCCCCGTGGATCGCCCTCACCCTCGCCCTCAGCTTCGCCACCTACGGCCTGCTGAAGAAGAAGGTCGCCCTCGGCGGCATGGAGGGCTTCGCGCTCGAGAGCGCCGCGATGTTCCCCTTCGCCCTCGGCTTCCTGATCTGGCTGCAGGTGCGAGGCGAGGGCAGCTTCGGCCACGCCGTCGACGGCAGCTCCGCCTGGGCGCACTCCGGGCTGCTCATGATCAGCGGCCTCATCACCGCCGTCCCGCTGCTGTGCTTCGGCGCCGCCGCCGTCCGCGTCCCGCTCACCACCCTCGGCCTGCTGCAGTACCTCGCACCGGTCTTCCAGTTCCTCATCGGGATCGCCGTCTTCCACGAGTCGATGCCGCCCGCCCGCTGGGCCGGCTTCGCCCTCGTCTGGGCCGCCCTCGCCGTCCTCACCTTCGACGCGCTGCGCCGGATCCGGGCCGACCGGGCCGCCCTCGCCGCAGCGGCCGCGGCAGCCGCCGCGCTGCCCGCGGACGGCGTCCCCGAGACCCCCGGAACCACCCCCGGAACGGCCTCGGCCGTCACCCGCTGAGACCGTCCGAACGCGCTCCGCGCAGGGGTCGTTCGCACCGGGAATCCCGCTGTGAAGAAGTCCCCGCCGGATCTCCTCAACCCAGGTCTCGGACTGCTAACGTCCGGGGTGCCACCGCCGCCGGCCGACGGAAACCCCGTTCTGTGCGGGCGCCCGCACGGCCACAGGAGGGTTGTGATGGTCCACCTCACGGGTCAACTCACAGGGCAACTCGCCCGGCCGTTCCGCCGTGTCGCCACGAGTCCAGGACGCGCCGCCCAGACGCTGCGCGACGCCGCCGACGACCTCCTCGCCCGCGGCGCAGCCCTGCGCCTGCCCGCCGTCCGACGGGAGCTCGACGCCGCCGAGAGCGGCGACCTGCTGGTCACCGGCACCCCCAGCGGGGGCACCGTCCGCATCGAGTGGCAGCGCCACGGCCGCCCCGCGATAACCCTCGACGGCCCGTACCGGCTCGACCGGGTCGACCTCAAGGGCTCCCACCGCGCCCGGCTGTACGGCCTGACCGCCGGCGTCCGCCTGGTCTGCCCCGAGTGGTCGCCGCTCTTCCTGATCGCCCCCGCCCAGCTGCCGGTGCTGGCCTGCGCGGCCGCCGCCTCCCGGATGGTCCCCGTCCGCTGACGGTCCGTCGGCCCCGATCCGGCCGGGCCGGCCGGATCAGACCGTGATGTCCCGTCCGGTGAAGCGTGCCCACGCCGCCGAGCCGAACACCGCCACGTAGACCGCCTGCAGCCCCAGGTTCTCCAGCACGCCGTCCCAGTACATGCGCTCGCGCAGCAGGTCCGAGAAGCTCAGCCACCGGTGGGTGAACAGGAACGGCTGCACCGCGTGCAACTGCGGGAAGCTGTCCAGGATCTGCACCGTGATGACCAGCACCACCGTGGTCGCCATCGCGGCGATGCCACTGCCCGTCAGCGTCGACACGAACAGGCCGACCGCCACCAGCCCGGCCAGCGACAGCGCGACCACCCCGGCCACCAGCACCGCCCGCAGCAGCGCCTCGCCGACCCCGATCGCGTCCCCGGACAGCAGCGTCACCTCGCCCAGCGGGAACAGCGCCGCCCCGGTGGCCAGCGCCGACAGGGCCACCACCCCGGTGGCCGCCAGACAGAACACCAGCGCCGCGGTGAACTTCGCCGCCAGCAGCCGCGTCCGCCCGGCCGGCGCGACCAGCAGGTAGCGCAGCGTCCCGGTGGCCGCCTCGCCGGCGATCGCGTCCCCCGCCACCACGCCCACCGTCATCGGCAGGAAGACGGGCAAAGTGACGGCCAAGGCCGTAAAGACCAGGAAAAGCCCGTTCTGGGTCACCTGGGCGACGAACGCCGGCCCCTCGCCGCGGCTGCCGCCGGTGTGCACCCGCACCACGACGCCGATCAGCACCGGCAGCGCCGCCAGGATGCCCAGCATCGCGATCGTCCGCGCCCGGCGGAAGGTCATCACCAGCTCACTGGTGAACAGCGCCGCGTACCCCGCCGCTCCCGCCCGGGGCCGGCCCGCCGCCACCGCGGCACCCTGCGGCACCGTCTCAGCCCGCGACATCGAAACCCTCCCCGGTCAGCGCCACGAAGGCGTCCTCCAGCGTGCCCCGCTCCACCGCGAAGCCGCGCACCCGCACCCCCGCACCGACGAGGGCCGCGCACACCGCCGGCAGCGCGTCCTCGCCCTCCGGCGGGAGACCGTCCACCGACCCGTCGGCCGGCCGCAGGTCCGTCACCCCGTGCTCCTTCAGCACCCGGACGGCCTCCTCGACGTCGGCCGTCCGCACGACCAGGCGGCCCTGCGCCCGGGCGGCCAGCTCGGCCACCGTGCCCTGCACCACCAGCCGGCCGCGCGACATCACCGCGGCGTGCGTGCAGACCTGCTCGATCTCGTCCAGCAGGTGCGAGGAGAGGAACACCGTCGTGCCGTCCGCCGCCAGCTCCCGCACCAGCGCGCGGATCTCCCGCATGCCCTGCGGGTCCAGGCCGTTGGTCGGCTCGTCCAGCACCAGCAGCTCCCGCGGCCGCAGCAGCGCCGCCGCCAGCCCGAGCCGCTGCTTCATCCCCAGCGAGTAGCCGCGCGCCTTGCGGCCCGCCGCGGCCGACAGCCCGACCCGCTCCAGCGCGGAGGCCACCCGCTGCTCCCTCGTCCGCGGATCGGCGGTCGGATCGGCCGCGTCGAAGCGCACCAGGTTGGCCCGCCCGGACAGGAACCCGTACAGCGCCGGGCCCTCGATCAGCGCCCCCACCCGGGGCAGCACCGCGCCGACCGACTGCGGCATCGGCGCCCCCAGCACCGACGCCGACCCCGCCGACGGCGCGATCAGGCCCATCAGCATCCGGATCGTCGTCGTCTTGCCGGAGCCGTTCGGGCCGAGGAAGCCGAACACGCTGCCGCGCGGCACCACCAGGTCCAGCCCGTCCACCGCCGTCCGGTCGCCGAACCGCTTGGTCAGGCCGCGGGTGCGGATCACGTCCCCGGACGCGCCGGCGGGGGCCGGGCCCGCGAAGGCCCGACCCCCCGACCGCTCCGCCGGGCCCGACCGCTCCGCAGAAGGGGCGCCGGCCACGGTTACTTCACCCCGGCCGCGTGCTGCAGCACCGGCAGCGTCACCGCACCGGCGAACACTCGGCCGTCGTCCGTCACCAGGACGTTCACCACCTTGGTGCCGATCAGCGTGCCGCCGCCGACCGGCTTGCCGAACGCCTTCACCATGGACAGCGCGCCCTGCGGCCCGCCCTTGGCGCCGTGGCCGCCGCCCTGCCCGGACACCTCGTCGAGCGGCAGCCGGGTCGACACCACGGTCGTCCAGCCCTCGCCCGTCACCTGCACGTCCGGCGCGCCGCCGGCCGGCTTCCCGGACGGCTTGCCGAGCGACGTGCCGCCCGGCAGGCCGTGCCCGGCCGGCACGTCGTCGGCCCGGTGCTCCGTCACCTTCGCGCCCTTCGGCGGGGTGAAGGCGAAGACCGAGGCGGCCGGCCGGTCGAACGACACCTTGCTGTAGTGCACGTCCAGCACCGGACCGCCGGAGGCGGCCGTCGCCTGCACCGAGAGCGGCACCCCGTGCTCCGCGTCCACCGCGATCCGCACCCGGGCGATCGTCGAGCCCTGCCCCTTCGGGGTCAGCGTCAGCCGGTACGCGTCCCGGCCGGCGACCGTCATGGTGCCGTCCACCGCGACCGTCGTGCTGCCCGAGGCGAAGGCCAGGAACTGCTTCGCCGCGTCCTGCGGGGTCACCGGAGCCACCGACGGCCGCTCGGACCGCTTCCCGGCGGCGCCCTGCGGGGCCTTCAGGTGCACGGCCTCGTTGGAGGAGCTGTCCCACGCCCAGACGTCCGTGCCGTTGTGCACCAGCTCGTATCCGGCCAGGTCCTCCACCAGGCCGATCCGCTGCCGGTCCGGGCCGTCCACCGCGACCTGCAGGGTGTGCTGGCCGGCCAGCAGCTCCGCCAGCTTCGCCTGCGGCTGCGCGCCGCCGGAACCCGAGGAGCCGCCGGGCGCACCGGAGCCGCCCACGCCCTGCGCGAACCCGCCCGCCGCGCCGAGCAGCTGGGACGGGACCCCCAGGTCGGCCTTCATCTGGACGGTGCCGGAGAGCGCCTCGGTGTCCGAACCCAGCGCCTTCGCCACCAGCTGCTCCGCCGTCACCGACGGCAGGTTCGGGCCGGAGTCGCTGGCCAGCGCCGGCACCAGGCCGACACCGGCGGCCACCGCCGCCACCACCGCGACCGGGACGGCCACCCGCACCAGCGTCCTGCGGCCGGACCGGTTCGGCGCCCCCTGCTCCTGCTCCGCCATCTCGTTCAACCCCTCCGAGTCGTCGCTTGCTTGCCCTTCCATTAGAGGCGCTGCGGGCCGTCCGGGCATCGCCCCGCAGGGCTGGATCCGGGTACGCCCGTCGTCGCACCCGACCCTGAGGCGGTCTCAGGGTCGGATCGGCCCCCGGTCGTAGCCCGTCCGCGGCGGCGCGCGGCGGTGCGCGGCAGGACCGTGCGCGGCCGCGGGACGGACACGGGGCGGCCGGAAGCGGCGCGTGCCGGCGGTGCGGAGGTCCGCCACCCCGACGCCTGCCCGTACGGTTCTTCGAATACAGTGCAGGCTCCTGGCCCGCCGCGGTCGCTGGCCCGCCCCGGACGAAAGGCGAAGACCCGTGATGCCCCTGTGGTCACGTGCGCAGCAGCAGGACTTCCGCAGCCGGGTCCGGGGCTGCCTGCTCGGCGGGGCGGTCGGCGACGCGCTCGGGGCCGGGATCGAGTTCGACTCGCTGGAGAAGATCCGCTCCGCGCACGGACCGCTCGGCGTGACCGGCTACGTGGCAGCGTACGGGCGGCGCGGCGCGGTCACCGACGACACCCAGATGAGCCTGTTCACCCTGGACGGCCTGATCCGCGCGCACATCGGCCGGGACGCCGGCACCTGGCACCCGCCGACCGACGTCCACAAGGCCTACCGGCGCTGGTACGCCACCCAGCAGGACTGGGGCCCGGACGAGCGCCGGGCCGACCTCGGCTGGCTGGGCCGCCAGGAGTGGCTCTACGCCCAGCGGGCGCCCGGCCAGGCCTGCCTCACCGGGCTCTCCGGGCCCGACGCCGAGCAGCTGGGCACCGTCGAGGCGCCCCGCAACCCGCACTCCAAGGGCTGCGGCACGGTCATGCGGGCGGCGCCGTTCGGCCTGCTGACCGCCTGGGACCCGGGCCTGGTCTTCCAGCTCGCGGTGGAGTGCTCCGTCCTGACGCACGGCCACCCGACCGGCTACCTGGCGGCCGGCGCCTTCGCGGTGATCGTCCACACGGTGGCCCGCGGCGGCACGCCGGAGGAGGGCGTGCACCTCGCACTGGCGCTGCTCTCCGAGCGGCCCGCGCACGAGGAGACCACCGCGGCCCTGCGGGCCGCCCTGGACGCCGTCCGGGCCGGCGAGCCCACCGCGGAGCGGGTCGAGGCGCTCGGCGAGGGCTGGGTCGCGGAGGAGGCACTGGCCATCGGCGTCTACTGCGCGCTGGTGGCGGAGGACGTGCGGTCCGGGCTGCTGCTGGCCGTCAACCACTCCGGCGACAGCGACTCCACCGGATCGATCTGCGGGAACCTGCTGGGCGCGCTGCACGGGGAGACGGCGCTGCCCGCCGATCTGGTGGCGGAGCTGGAGGGACGCGGCACGATCCTGGAAATGGCGGACGACTTCGCGCTGGAACTGGTGCATGGGCCCGAACTGCACGGCACCGCGGGCTGGGCGGAGCGCTACCCGGTCGGGTGAGGACCGCCGGGTAGCGCGTCGCGGCGGTGCCGTCAGACCTCGCCGAAGGCACCCGCCGCGACGGCCGTGGTGAAGGCGGCCCAGGCGGCGTTCGAGAACTCCAGTCGGGGGCCCTCCGGGTCCTTGGAGTCGCGTACCGCGATCGAGCGGGTGTCCGGGACGGCGATCTCCACACAGGCGCCGTTGCCGCCGCTGTGGCTGCTCTTGCGCCAGGTCAGATTGGTCGTGGACGTGGTGGTCATTGCTTGAACCCCTCTGCAATGGTGTGCATCAGTGACCGACTGTCCGCGACACTGAGCGCCGCGGCCCGCAGGTGGTCGTACAGATTGGTATAGCGGCGCACGTCGGCCTCCTTCTCCAGGTAGAGATCGCTCGTCACCCCTTCGAAGTAGACAACGGTCGAATCGGCAGACTCGGGGAACTCCATCAGGGAGAATGTGCCGCTCATGCCCGGATGCGCCCCGTGGCTGAACGGGATCACCTGCAGGTTGATGTACGGCCGCTCGCTGAGCGCCAGCAGCTGGCACAGCTGGTCCGCCATGACCGCCCGGCTGCCGACCTCGCGGCGCAGCACCGCCTCGTCTATGACGACCCACAGGCTGCCGAGCCGGTCCTCGCTGTCGCCGTCTATCCGCAGCTGACGCTTCATCCGGACCTCGACCCGGCGCTGCACCGCCTGGGCGTCGTAGTCCGGGAAGGTGCCGGCGACCACGGCCGCCGCGTACTCCCGGGTCTGCAGCAGCCCCGGCACGAACGAGGACTCGTACGCCCGGATCGAGGAGGCCTCCGCCTCCAGGCCGATGTAGACGCTGTACGGGATGTCGCCGAACTCGTGCCACCAGCCGCGCTGGCGGGACTCGCGGGCCATCTCCATCAGCCCGGCGCGGACCCGCTCGTCGGCCACCTCGTACACGTCGCACAGGTCCCTGACGTCACGTTGGCTGATGCTGCGCCGACCGTTCTCCAGTCGGCTGATCTTCGACTGGGAGACCATCAGGCGGCCCGCCACCTCCTCCGCGGTCATGCCCTTGAGCTCGCGCAGGCGCCGGAGTTCGGCGCCGAGCCTGCGGCGGCGCACGGTGGGATTGACGCTGGCGGACACATCGACCTCCGGCCGGACCTCTGGCACAGACGGCAGCGCTGCGCCTCGGAACAGTGTGGAAATTGGTACCAACCCCCCCTGACGTGGAGAGCATGCCATCTTGTCTCTGCTCCATGCGGGCGAATCCTCCCAGCGGACTAGAACAGATCATCGGAAAAGTGTGTAATCGGGATGGCATGCCTTGCACTTGGTCGCCGCGCGCGGTAAAAGCCCGCCTCGGCGCGGTGTCCGCACTCCTACCCCGCCACGGCGCCCCGAACGCCCGGACGGCGGGTGACACGCGGAAGGACGGCCCGTCCGGCAGTCTTCCTGCCGGACGGGCCGCCCTTCACACACTTACCTACGGCGCGTGCCGATCAACGCGCGCCCACCCGGGTGGCGACCGGGTGCCCGCCCGCGGCCGGCCTCGCCGGCGCAGGACGCCCGCCCGCCGCCGGGGCCGCACCGCGGTTCTGCTGGGTCGGCAGACCGTTCTGCACGTCCATCACCGCGTGCGCCACCATCCCGCCGAGCGGGTCGTAGCGGATCAGGTCCCGCAGCCGGGACCGCGAGGAGCGGCCCTCGTTGCCGGGATAGAGGTGCTTGCCCAGACCCACCGCGTGCGCCAGCGCGGCCAGTGCGGCCGTCCGCGGGTCCGGCGGCACGCCGGTGCGGATCGCGGTGTCCAGGCGCTGCTTGATCGCGGCGTTGGTGCAGTCGTCCGCCGCCTGGTAACGCGTCGTCGGCAGCACTCCGCACATCTGGCCCGGCACCGCGGTCACCATGCCGCAGCGCTCCAGGTGCGCCAGGTACGTCTGCCGCAGGCCCAACCGGGGCCCGCCGATCCAGTGCGACGCCCGGACCGCACTGCCGCGCCGTCGCAGCAGTTCCAGGGCGTGGTCGAGGGTCGGATCACCGGTCGGCCGTGCGAGAACCACGGCGATCCGGTCCCCGTCCGGGGCGATGCGTCCGGCCAGGGACAGCTCGACCAGCTGCGCCCCGGCGAGTCCGAGGTCGAGGGTCTGGGGCTGCGCAGTGGTACCCGTGGCCGGGTCCAGTGCGAGCAGCAACAGCTCCTCGGGAATTGTTCTGCGGCTCCTGCCCATCCAAGCCTCCCCGCGTGGATGGAAGACAGCGTGACGCCTCTCACACAGGCTTGTCGAGTACGCCTCCGAATCGTGACCTTGGCACGGCAGGCTGGAACCGGTCCCCCGCGGCCCGGCGTCTGAGCCGGGGACGGGCCCGGACGGGCAGAAAAACGGCCGGTCGGGCGGGGTGTGCGCGACTGACGCGCCACCGGTGGCGGAGACTGTACAGACATCCCGACGGGACGAGAACCCGTAGGAAAAAATGAAGGATCGGCGCGGCCCTCGGCCCGCCGGCCGAGGCGGGCAGCCGGTCCGCCGGGCGGACGAGGAGGAGAGGGTCAGTGGGCGAGTCCCCCGACACAGGGCGGCGCGACGGGGCGGCCGAGGGTTCGGCGACGAAGGAGGAGACCGTACCGGTGCGCAGCACCGAGTCGGCGAAGGCTCCCGAGTCCGCGGACCAGACCGAGCCCGCGGCCACCACCGAGCCGGAGGCTGCGGAGCCGGACGCCGGTGACGCCACGGCCGACCGGCCGGAGGACGAGGACGCTGACGCAGCGTCCGAGGGCGACGCAGTGTCTGACGGGGAAGCAGAGGACACCGGCGCGTCCGCCGACGACGCGGACGGGGACGGGGACGCCGACGCGGACAGCGACACCGACTCCGGTGCCGACTCCGACTCCGACGAGGAGGTCGCCGTCGCGGCGGCCGCTGCGGGCGGCTCCACCGTCCACCTCCGCCTCCCGGCCGGGGACAAGGCCACCACCACGCTCCGGCTGCCGGTGGACAACGCCACCACCGCACTGCGCCTCCCCCCGGAGGTCCGGAAGGCCGCCGCCCCTGCCGCCCCCGCTGCCGGGTCCGCCAGGGCCGCCGAGGTTGCCGAGGCCGGTGACCAGCCGCCGAGCGACGTGACCACCATGCTGAGGCTCCCCGCCGACGCGACCCGCAAGCCCGCCGAGAAGAGCGGCGCGGAGAGGAACGGTGCCGACAAGAGCGGCGCCGACAAGAGCGGCGCCGACAAGAACGGCGTGGAGAAGAACGGTGCGGAGAAGAGCGCTGCCGGGAAGGCGTCCGCGGCGACGCCCGCCCCGGACGCCACCACCGCGCTCCGGCTCCCCGCCGAGGCCCGCAAGGCCGTCGACGCCCCGTCGGCGCCGGCCGCCGGCGAGAAGACCGCCGCCGCGGAGCCCGCTGCCCCGGCCGCCGACAAGGACACCGGCACCGGCACTGACGGCGACGGCGACACCGACACCGAGGCCGGTACCGACGCCGGTGCGGCGGATGGCGAGAGCGGGAAGGAGCCCGCGAAGGGCCCGGAGGCCGCCGCCCCCGTCGACAACGCGACCCGCGCGCTGCGTCTCCCCGTCGACAACGCGACCCGCGCGCTCCGCCTCCCTCCCGAGGCCCGTACGCCCGCCGGCGCCTCTCCCGCCGCCTCGGCCGAGGACCCCGACAAGCCCTCGGCGAAGTCCACCGACCCGCGCCTGGCCATGCGGGACAGCCGCGAGGTGGCCGGTGCCGCCCTCAAGGACACCCGCAAGCCGACCGGCAGCCCGGCCCCGGCCCCTGCGGCCGAGCCGGAGCCCCGCCCCGCCCCGCCGCGTCCGGAGTCCCGGCCGACCCCGCCCCCGCCGCCGCCTCCGCTGCCCGTGCCGGACCCGGCCCCCGTGCCGGCGCCCGTCCCGCTGCCGGAGAACACCATCGAGGCGATGGAGGTGCTCGCCACCCTCAGCGCCCGCCCGGCCAGCCCGCTGCGCCGCGCCGCCAAGCGGACGGCGATCTGGAGCGTCTTCCTCGCCTTCGTGCTCGGCATCCTGGTGGTCGTCCAGCTGCTGCGCCCGCTCCCGGACCCGGAGACCAAGCTCGGCCTGCCCACCGGTTTCACCTTCCAGGGCGACCAGCTCGCCGTGGACTGGCCGGCCAAGGGCCAGTCCGCCGCCGCGGTGATCGGGGTCGGCACCGTCGGCAGCTCCGGCGAGCAGACGCCGGTGTCCATCGCCAGCGTCACCAAGGTGATGAACGCCTACCTGATCCTCAAGGCGCACCCGCTCAAGAAGGGCGAGAGCGGCCCGAAGATCAAGGTCGACAAGGCGGCCGCCACCGAGTCCACCGACACGGACCAGTCGCGCGCCCAGCTGACCGAGGGACAGGAGCTCAGCCAGTACCAGGCGCTGGAGCTGCTGATGCTGCCCTCGGCCAACAACGTCGCCCGGCTGCTGGCGCGGTGGGACGCCGGCTCGGAGGAGGCCTTCGTCGCCAAGATGAACGCCGAGGCCGCCAAGCTCGGCATGGGCAGCACCACCTACGCCGACCCGGCCGGTTACAACGACGACACCAAGAGCACCGCGACCGACCAGCTCAAGCTGGCCGAGAAGGCCATGCAGGACGACGTCTTCCGGCAGATCGTCGCCGAGCCGGAGATGCGGTACAACAACGTGCGCATCCCGAACACCAACGACCTGGTCTTCACCGAGCGCGGCAGCGTCATCGGCGTGAAGACGGGCTCCTCCACCGCGGCGCAGTCCGCGCTGATGTGGGCCGCGGTCAAGGAGATCGGCGGCACCAAGCGGACGATCATCGGCGTCACCCTGCGTCAGCCGGCCGTCGCCGGCGTCGACCTGGCCAAGGTCGCCCAGGCACCCAGCCTGAAGATCATCAAGTCGGTGCAGAAGGGCCTCCAGGGCGAGACCCTCGCCAAGCAGGGCCAGGCCGTCGGCCGGGTCGAGGACGGCCTCGGCGGCTCGGTGCCGATCGTCGCGGCCAAGGACCTCACCGTCGCCGGCTGGTCGGGCATCACCGCCACGCTGACCCTGGACGCCACCAAGCTCGGCCACACCGTGAAGGCCGGCACCCAGGTCGGCACCCTCTCCGCGGGCGAGGGCGAGGGCCGGATCGAGGTGCCCGTCACCCTGCAGGGCGACCTGGCCCCGCCGTCCATCCTGTCGAGGCTGACCCGCATCCTCTGACACCTGCGGATCGGACACCCGCGGACCGGAACCGAGGCCCCGCCGTCCCCGCCCTCGCGGCGGGAACGGCGGGGCCTCGCCGTGTCCGGTACCTCAACCGGGGGCCGGGCCCGCCGCGGAGCCCGGCGGGGAGCCGCCGTTCTGTTCCCCCGTCGCCCCCGGTCCGCCTCCGGCCGTTCCCGCCGTTCCCTTCGTCCCCGCCGTGCCGGCCCCTCCGGCCGACCCGGCCGACCCCGTGCCTGCCGGCGCTGCCGCGGCCTCCGGGCCCACCGGGGCCGCCGGTGCTCCCGCCGTCCCGGTGCCCGCCAGGGACCCCGGCGGGGCGGTCGGCTCGACGCCCAGCAGCGCCGCCACCCCCGGTTCCTGCGTCAGCACCCGGCCCAGCGCGATCGCGAACGTCACCGCGGTGAACATCACGATCAGCCAGGACAGCAGCGTGAACACCACCCCGTACGGGCCGAACCGGCTGACGCTCTGCGTCACCGCGTGCGGCAGGTACACCGCGGCCGCCGCGTTCACCCCCACCACGGCCACCCCGCACAGCAGCGCGCCCGGCAGCAGCAGCCGCCAGGCGATCCGCCCGGCGAGCAGCAGGCGCTGCGTCCACCACCAGAGCGCGGCGTCCATCGCGAAGGTCAGCGGGATGCCCAGCCACAGGCCCGCGCCGAAGCCGTCGTGCAGCGCGTGCTGGAACACCAGCACGACCAGCCACACCAGCAGCCAGGTCAGCCAGCGCCAGGCGGTGATCCGGTGCGAGGCCTTCGGCAGCTCCCAGCAGCGTTCGCACACCCGCTGCACGGCGCGGCTCAGCGCGGTCGCCGACAACAGGGTGATGATCACGCCCACCGCGCCGAAGCTCTGCGAGACCTCGTCGTCGTGCCCGGTGTCCAGGAACTGCGCCACCTGCTGCTGCGCCGCCCCCTTCAGGCCGAGCTGATCGCGGAGCGAGGAGACCACGCCCTCCTTGATCGAGGCCGGGGCGAACACCGCCAGTGCCATCAGCGCGGGCAGCGCACTCAGGAAGGCCTGTGCGGCCAGACGGGTGGCGCAGTCCAGCAGATTGACCCGGACGACCTGGTGCAGTGCGCGGCCGATCAGCGGCACGCGGTCGGGTACCGCCTTGAGCGACCTGGCCTTCTCGGCCGCCCTGGCCCGCATCCCCGGCTGCTGAGACGCTGCCACACCGGCTCCCTCCGCGAGCGGGCACCCTGCGTGACCCAGCCCCATGCTCGCCCCGCCGGTGGTACCCCGCACCCGCTCCGACGGGCGGGGACCTAGTTCGCGTCCGCCTTGCTGCGTGCGCTCCCGCCCGCGCTCCTGCCCGCGTTCTTCGCTCCGCCGGCGACCGCACCGGCGACCGCGCCGGTGATCTTGTCGATGCGGGAGCCGATGCCCCAGGTGGTGACGCGCCAGAGGGCTTCGGCGACGATGTTGCGGCTCATCTTGGAGTTGCCGT
>NZ_JBEYFP010000103.1:0-14680 GCF_040634455.1 Kitasatospora sp. NPDC007106 | reverse complement strand
GGGGCACCGCCCGGCCGAAGGCTGGGGGAGGTGCCCCCACGCACCCCTGGGGGCTCTCCCGGGGGTTCCCCTACGAGGCGTGTTCGTAGCGGGCGGCGAGGGTGGGGGGCATCGGGGCGTGCCGCAGGTAGTTGCGGGAGAACTGCCCGGTGCCGTGCGAGATGGAGCGCAACTCGACGGGGTAGCGGACGAGTTCGAGCTCCGGTACCTCCGCGCGGACGAGGCTCATCCCCGGCCCGCCCGGCTCGGTGCCCAGCACGTGGCCGCGGCGCGCGGAGAGGTCGCTGAGCACCGCGCCCTGGTACTCGTCCGGCAGCAGCACCTGCACCTCGTCGACCGGTTCGAGCAGCTGGATCCGCCCGTTGGCGGCCGCCTCGCGCAGCGCCAGCGCGCCCGCGGTCTGGAAGGCCGCGTCGGAGGAGTCCACCGAGTGGGCCTTGCCGTCGGTGAGGGTGACCCGGACGTCGACCATCGGGTAGCCGGCCAGCACGCCGTGGGCGAGCTGGGCGCGGACGCCCTTCTCCACCGAGGGGATGAAGTTGCGCGGCACCGCGCCGCCGACCACCTTGTCGACGAACTCGAAGCCGCCGCCGGGCAGCGGTTCGACGGTGAGGTCGCAGATCGCGTACTGGCCGTGCCCGCCGGACTGCTTGACGTGCCGGCCGTGCCCGGTGGAGCTGGCGGCGAAGGTCTCGCGCAGCGCGACCTTGTAGTCGACGGTGTCCACGTGCACGCCGTAGCGGCTGCGCAGCCGGTCCAGGACGACCGCCTGGTGGGCCTCGCCGGTGCACCAGAGCACCAGTTGGTGGGTGTCCGGGTTCTGCTCGACGCGCAGCGCCGGGTCCTGGGCGGTGAGCCGGCCGAGGGTCTGGGCGAGCTTGTCCTCGTCGGCCTTGCTGTGCGCCTGCACGGCGGCCGGCAGCAGCGCCTCGGGCTGCGGCCACGGCTCCAGGGCCTCGGTGCCCTCGGTGAGGGTGTCGCCGGTGCGGGCGGCGGTGAGCTTGGCGAGGCAGACCAGGTCGCCGGGGAGCGCGTGCGGGACGGGCCGCTGCTGCTTGCCGAACGGGCAGCTCAGGCCGGCGACCTTCTCGTCGGTGCCGCCGGGCACGTGTAGCACGGTGTCCGGGCGCAGCGTCCCGGAGAACACCCGGGCGAGGCTGAGCCGACCGACGTACGGGTCCTCGCCGGTGTGCACGATCTGGGCGGCGAGCGGGGCGTCCGGGTCGCAGGCGGGCAGGTCGTCGGCCCGGTCGAACGGGGAGGGGAAGACCGCGGCGATCAGGTCGAGGAGTTCGGCGGCGCCGGGTGCGGTGCCGGTGGGGTCGGCGGGCGGCGCGGTGGCGAGCACCGGGTGCACGGTGCCGGCCAGGAACTCGCGGCGCAGCGCGTCGCCCAGCGAGGCGGTGTCCAGCTCCTCGCCCGCGACCCAGCGCTCCAGCAGCGCGTCGTCCTCGCCGGCGATCGCCTCGACCAGGTGGGTGCGGTCCTCGTCGACGGTGGGCAGGTCGCCGGGCTCGCCGTAGGTGCGGCCGGTGAGCAGGTCGACGGAGCCGAGCAGCCGGCCGTCCTTCAGCGCGCTGTCGTGCAGCTGCAGGACGGAGTCGGGGTGGCCCTCGCCGAAGGCGTCCTGGAGGGTGGCGAGAACCTCGTCGAGGTGGACGCGGACGGCGTTGAGGTGGGTGAGGGCGATCGCGGTGGGCAGGTTGCGCAGCCGGACCTCCCGCCACAGCGCGAGGGTGTGCGCGGAGACCGGGTCGGTGGCGGAGACCACCAGGACGGCGGCCTCGGCGGCGCGCAGCGCGGCCTGCATGTCGCCGGCGAAGTCGGCGTAGCCGGGCGCGTCCAGCAGGTTGATCTTGCAGTCCTGCCAGGCCAGCGGGAGGAGCGCGAGCTGGACGGAGCGCTGCTGCTGGTGCTCGATCTCCTCGTGGTCGGCGGCGGTGGTGCCGTCCGGGACGCTGCCGGCCCGGGTGAGCGCGCCCGCGGTGAGGGCGAGGGACTCGGCGAGGGTGGTCTTGCCGGCTCCGGTGGCGCCGATGAGGACGACGTTGCGGAGCCGGTCGGATCGTTCGACGGTGGGGGCCGCGGTGTGGGTGGCTGCTCGGTCCGCCATGGCTGCTCTCCTGCTGTTCGCGGGTGGCTGCGGCGCGCTCGCGCGGGTCACAAGCGGTGCTCACGGCCGGGGCGTCGGGTGCCTCCGTGCCGTGCGTGGTGGGCCGGTCGGGCCGGCGGGCTGCTCGGGGGCGTGGGGCGGCGAAGCCCCGCGATCAGCGTGGATACCATTGTCCAGCCGGGCGGGCCGATCCGCTCGGCCGCCCGGCGGCACAGGGGCCGCGGGCGGAGTCCGGTGAGATCGGAGCGGTCGGGAAGGCCATGCTCAACAAATACGCGCGTGCCTTCTTCACACGTGTTCTGACGCCGTTCGCCGCGATGCTGCTGCGCTGGGGCGTCAGCCCGGACGCCGTGACGCTGATCGGGACGGCCGGATCGGTGGCGGGCGCCCTGGTGTTCTTCCCCCGCGGGGAGTTCTTCTGGGGCACGATCACCATCACCCTCTTCATCTTCTCCGACCTGGTCGACGGCAACATGGCCCGCCAGGCCGGGCGCTCCTCCAAGTGGGGCGCGTTCCTCGACTCGACGCTGGACCGGGTCGCGGACGCCGCGATCTTCGGCGGTCTGGCGCTCTGGTACGCGGGCACCGGGAACAACGACCTGCTCTGCGCCGTTTCGGTGTTCTGCCTGGCCAGCGGCCAGGTGGTCTCGTACACCAAGGCACGCGGCGAGAGCCTGGGCTTCCCGGTGAACGTCAACGGCCTGGTCGAGCGGGCCGAGCGGCTGGTGATCAGCCTGGTCGCGGCCGGTGTGGCGGGCCTGTCCGCGTTCGGCCTGCCGTACGTGGAGTGGCTGCTGCCGTTCGCCCTCTGGGTGGTCGCGGCGGGCAGCCTGGTGACGGTGATGCAGCGCATCCTGACGGTGCGGCGGGAGGCCCAGGAGGCCGACCGGGAGACGGCGGGAGTCGAGGGGGCGGCGTGAAGGACCGATTGGTCTACTGGCTGTACGCGGCCGGCTGGGCGGTGGTGAAGCGGCTGCCCGAGCGGGTGGCCCGCACGCTGTTCGAGCGGATCGCCGACCGGGTGTGGCGCGGCCGCGGCAAGGGCGTGCTGCAGCTGGAGGCCAATCTGCGCCGGGTGCACCCGGAGGCGGACGAGGCACGGCTGCGCGAGCTCTCCCGGGCCGGGATGCGCTCCTACATGCGGTACTGGATGGAGTCCTTCCGGCTGCCGGCCTGGAGCCTGCAGCGGATCGCCGACGCCATGTCGGTCAAGGGCCTGGAGCAGCTGAACGAGGCGATGTCCGCCGGCCGCGGCGCGGTGCTCGCGCTGCCGCACATGGGCAACTGGGACCTCGCCGGCGCCTGGATCGCCTCGGCCGGCGGGTACCCGTTCACCACCGTCGCCGAGCGGCTGAAGCCGGAGCAGCTGTTCGACCGCTTCGTGGCGTACCGCGAGGGCCTCGGCATGGAGGTGCTGCCGCTGACGGGCTCCGACGTGTCGGTGATCGGCACGCTCGCCCGGCGGCTGCGCCAGGGCAAGCTCGTCTGCCTGCTCGGCGACCGGGACCTCTCGGCGGCCGGCCTGCAGGTCGACTTCTTCGGCGAGCCGACCCGGATGCCGGCCGGGCCGGCCGCACTCGCGCTGCGCACCGGCGCGGCGCTCTTCCCGGTGACGCTCTGGTACGACGGCCCGCTGATGCGCGCCGAGATCCACCCGGAGATCCCGCCGCCCGCCGAGGGCGACCAGCGCGAGCGGACCTCCGCCATGGTGCAGGCGCTCGCCGACGTGTGGGCCGAGGGCATCCGGGAGCACGCCGAGGACTGGCACATGCTGCAGAAGTTGTGGCTGGCCGACCTCGGCACCGATCGCGCCGCGGGCGCGGGGCAGGGGGCGCAGAAGTGAGGATCGGCATCGTCTGCCCGTACGACTGGGACGTGCCCGGCGGCGTGCAGTTCCACATCCGCGACCTCGCGGAGCACCTGATCCGGCTCGGCCACGAGGTGTCGGTGCTGGCCCCGGCCGAGGACGAGTCGGCGCTGCCGCCGTACGTCGTCTCGGCGGGCCGGGCGGTCGCCGTGCCGTACAACGGCTCGGTGGCCCGGCTCAGCTTCGGCATCCTGTCCGCCGCCCGGGTGCGGCGCTGGCTGAACGACGGGCGCTTCGACATCCTGCACGTCCACGAGCCCTCCTCGCCGAGCCTGTCGATGCTGGCCGCGTGGTCGGCGTCCGGGCCGATGGTGGGCACCTTCCACACGTCCAACCCGCGGTCGCGGGCGATGATCGCCGCCTCGCCGATCCTGCAGCCGGGCCTGGAGAAGATGTCCGCCCGGATCGCGGTCAGCGAGTACGCCCGGCGCACCCTGGTCGAGCACCTCGGCGGCGACGCGGTGGTCATCCCGAACGGCGTGGACGTCCGCTTCTTCGCCGACGCCGAGCCCGACCCGCGCTGGCGGGGCGGCGTGCTCGCCGGCACCGGCGCCCCGGCGACGATCGGCTTCATCGGCCGGATCAACGAACCGCGCAAGGGCCTGCCGACGCTGCTCGCCGCGCTGCCGCGGATCCTGGAGGAGCGGCCGGGCACCCGGCTGCTGGTCGCCGGCAAGGGCGACCGCGAGGAGGCCGTCGAGGGGCTGGCCCCCGGGGTGCGGGCGCAGGTCGAGTTCCTCGGCATGGTCAGCGACGAGGAGAAGGCCAGGCTGCTGCGCAGCGTCGACCTGTACGTCGCGCCGAACACCGGCGGCGAGAGCTTCGGCATCATCCTGGTCGAGGCGATGTCGGCCGGGGCGCCGGTGCTGGCCAGCGACCTGGACGCGTTCCGGCAGGTGCTGGACGGCGGCGCGGCCGGCGAGCTGTTCCCGGTCGAGGACGCCGACGCGCTGGCCGCGGCCGCGGTGAAGCTGCTCGGCGACCCGGAGCGGCTGCGCGACCTGCGCGAGGCGGCGTCCCGGCACGTCCGGCGGTTCGACTGGGAGACGGTCGGCGCGGACATCCTGTCGGTGTACGAGACGGTCACCGACGGCATGCCGCCGGTGGCCGAGGACGAGCGGGTGGGCTGGCGCGAGCGGTTCGGCCTGGCCGCCCGCGACTGACCGCGCACCCGAAAGCCCGACCCGTAAGGCGACCGCACAGACCAGAGGGGGCCCCGTGCCGCAGATCTCCGTCGACTACTCGCCGCGCCTCGGCTTCGACCGGCGGGCCTTCGCCGCGGAGCTGCACCCGCTGGTGGCGGCCGCGATCGACACCACGGTGGAGTCGTGCAAGACCCGCTTCCGCCCGGTCGAGGACGCCTTCCTCGGCGACGGCGACCCGGAGCGGGCCATGGTGTACCTGGAGCTGAAGATCCTCTCCGGGCGCGCCCCCGCGGCCCGGACGGCGCTGAGCGAGGCCGTGCTGGACCTGCTGAAGCGGCACGTCGGCGGCGGGCGGGTGCACCTCGCCGTCAACGTGGTGGAGCTGGACCGCGACGTCTACCGGGCGGCCGCCCTGTAGCCTGACCGGCCGTGACTACCTGGATCTGGGCCGCCGTCGCGGTCGTGCTCTTCGCGATGTACCTGAGCTGGACGGCCGGCCGACTGGACCGGTTGCACGCGCGGATCGACGCGGCCCGGGCCTCGCTCGACGCCCAGCTGGTGCGCCGCGCCTCGGTGGCCCAGGAACTGGCCACCTCCTCGCTGCTCGACCCGGCGGCCTCGCTGCTGCTGTACGAGGCCTCGCACGCCGCCCGGCAGGCCGAGGACGAGCACCGGGAGGTGGCGGAGAGCGAGCTGAGCCTCGCGCTGCGCGCGGTCTTCGCCGAGCCGGAGCAGGTCGCGGCGCTGCTGGACGCGCCAGGTGGCAAGGAGGCCGTGACGGATCTCACGGCCGCGGTCCGCCGGGTGCCGATGGCGCGGCGATTCCACAACGACGCCGTCCGGGCTGCCCGCGCGGTGCGCGAGCACCGCCTCGTCCGGTACTTCCGGCTGGCCGGGCGCGCGCCCTTCCCGATGGCGTTCGAGATGGACGACGAGCCCCCGGCGGCGCTCACCCCCGAAGGCGCCCCGGCCTGAACGGCTACTGTTTGTCGTACCCGGACGGTCCGGCTGGACTGTATGGCGCATCGGTAAGGGGCGTTCCGGGCCTACGATAAGTCGATAGCACTGGTTCATCTTCGAGTGAGGTCTTACGTGTCCACCACCCCCATCACCGCAGACCAGCCGCAGATCGGCACCGCCCGGGTCAAGCGCGGCATGGCCGAGCAGCTCAAGGGCGGTGTGATCATGGACGTGGTCAACGCCGAGCAGGCGAAGATCGCCGAGGACGCCGGTGCCGTCGCGGTCATGGCCCTGGAGCGCGTGCCCGCCGACATCCGCAAGGACGGCGGCGTGGCCCGGATGTCCGACCCGAACATGATCGAGGAGATCATCTCCGCGGTCTCCATCCCCGTCATGGCCAAGTCCCGCATCGGCCACTTCGTCGAGGCCCAGGTCCTCCAGTCGCTCGGTGTCGACTACATCGACGAGTCCGAGGTCCTCACCCCGGCCGACGAGGTCAACCACTCCGACAAGTGGGCGTTCACCACCCCCTTCGTCTGCGGCGCCACCAACCTCGGCGAGGCCCTGCGCCGCATCGCCGAGGGCGCGGCCATGATCCGCTCCAAGGGCGAGGCCGGCACCGGCAACGTCGTCGAGGCCGTCCGCCACCTGCGCCAGATCAAGAACGAGATCGCCAAGCTGCGCGGCTTCGACAACAACGAGCTGTACGCCGCCGCCAAGGAGCTGCGCGCCCCGTACGAGCTCGTCAAGGAGGTCGCCGAGCTCGGCAAGCTGCCCGTCGTGCTGTTCTCCGCCGGCGGTGTCGCCACCCCGGCCGACGCCGCGCTGATGCGCCAGCTCGGCGCCGAGGGCGTCTTCGTCGGCTCCGGCATCTTCAAGTCCGGCGACCCGGCCAAGCGCGCCGCCGCCATCGTGAAGGCCACCACCTTCTTCGACGACCCGAAGATCATCGCGGACGCGTCCCGCAACCTCGGCGAGGCCATGGTCGGCATCAACTGCGACACCCTGCCCGAGAGCGAGCGCTACGCCAACCGCGGCTGGTAACCACCCGCGCCACGCCGGCCCGCCGCCCAGCACGTCCGCGCGGCGGGCCGGCGCACGTCCCCCCGCCACGACCGAAGAGGTAACCACCGTGTCCAGCAGCACCCCGACCATCGGCGTCCTGGCCCTCCAGGGCGACGTCCGCGAGCACCTCATCGCGCTGGCCGCCGCCGACGCGGTCGCCCGCCCGGTGCGCCGCGCCGAGGAGCTGGCCGAGGTGGACGCGCTGGTGATCCCCGGCGGTGAGTCCACCACCATGTCCAAGCTGGCGTTGCTGTTCGGCGTGATGGACCCGCTGCGGGCCCGGGTGGCCGACGGCATGCCGGTCTACGGCACCTGCGCCGGCATGATCATGCTGGCCGACAAGATCCTCGACGGCCGGGACGACCAGGAGACCGTCGGCGGCATCGACATGACGGTGCGCCGCAACGCCTTCGGCCGGCAGAACGAGTCCTTCGAGTCGGCGATCGACTTCCGCGGCCTGGAGGGGACGCCCGTCAACGGCGTGTTCATCCGCGCCCCGTGGGTCGAGTCGGTGGGCGCGGGCGTCGAGGTGCTGGCCGAGGTGCCGGCCGCCGACGGCCCGGACAGCCGCATCGTGGCCGTCCGGCAGGGCCACCTGCTGGCGACCTCGTTCCACCCCGAGCTCACCGGCGACCACCGCGTGCACGAGTACTTCGTGCGGATGGTCGAGGACGCCCTGCGCTGAGTCCGGCGGGCGGCGCGCTGACCGTGTGCCACCCCGCGGTGACGACACCGGTAAGATCTCCTCTGTTCATTTCCCTTTGGCGACGTAAAGGAGCTGGCGATGTCCGGCCACTCTAAGTGGGCTACCACCAAGCACAAGAAGGCCGTGATCGACGCCAAGCGCGGCAAGCTCTTCGCCAAGATGATCAAGAACATCGAGGTGGCGGCGCGCACCGGCGGTGGCGACCCGGCCGGCAACCCCACGCTGTACGACGCCATCCAGAAGGCGAAGAAGAGCTCCGTCCCGATCGACAACATCAACCGGGCCGTCAAGCGCGGCTCCGGCGCCGAGGCCGGCGGCGCGGACTACTCGACCATCATGTACGAGGGCTACGGCCCGAACGGCGTGGCCGTCCTCATCGAGTGCCTCACCGACAACCGCAACCGCGCGGCCTCCGACGTGCGCGTCGCGATGACCCGCAACGGCGGCTCGATGGCCGACCCGGGCTCGGTGTCCTACATGTTCACCCGCAAGGGCGTCGTGATCGTCCCCAAGGCCGACGGCGTGGACGAGGACAAGGTGCTCGACGTCGTCCTGGACGCGGGCGCCGAGGAGGTCAACGACCTCGGCGAGGCCTTCGAGGTGGTCTCCGAGGCCACCGACCTGGTCGCCGTCCGCACCTCGCTGGTCGACGCCGGCATCGACTACGACTCGGCCGACGCCAACTTCGTGCCCAGCGTTCAGGTCGAGCTGGACGCCGACGGCGCCCGCAAGATCTTCAAGCTGATCGACGCGCTGGAGGACAGCGACGACGTGCAGAACGTCTTCGCCAACTTCGACGTCTCCGACGAGATCATGGCCGAGCTCGACGCCTGATCACCCGTCTCCCGCCGCCCGGCAGTCCCCACGACTGCCGGGCGGCGGCGTGTTCGGGTGCGGTGGCGCGGGCGTTGTCGGTGCCGCCCGGTACCCTGCGGAGGGCCGCGGGAGCAGGCCGGGCGGCGACACGGAAGACGGGGTGCGGAGTGCGGGTACTGGGCGTGGACCCGGGGCTGACCAGGTGCGGCGTCGGCGTGGTCGACGGCGCCCCCGGCCGGCCGCTGCGGATGGTCGGCGTCGGCGTGGTGCGCACCCCGGTCGACGCGGAGATCGGCGTGCGCCTGCTGCAGATAGAGCAGGGCCTGGAGCAGTGGCTCGACGAGCACCGGCCCGACCTGGTCGCCGTCGAGCGGGTCTTCGCCCAGCACAACGTCCGCACCGTGATGGGCACCGCCCAGGCCAGCGCCGTCGCCATGCTCTGCGCCACCCGCCGCGGCATCCCCGTCACCCTGCACACCCCGAGCGAGGTCAAGGCCGCCGTCACCGGCTCCGGCCGGGCCGACAAGGCGCAGGTCACCGCCATGGTGCAGCGCCTGCTGCGGCTGGACGCCCCGCCGAAGCCGGCCGACGCCGCCGACGCCCTCGCCCTCGCCATCTGCCACATCTGGCGGGGCGGCGCCCAGGGCCGCATCGCCGCCGCACTCGCCAAGTCCGCACCGGCGCCCGCGACCCGGCGCCCCGCCGCACGTCAGGAGTACCGCCGATGATCGCCTTCGTCCAGGGCCCGGTGGCCCACATCGCGGCCGGCACGGCCGTCGTCGAGGTCGGCGGGGTCGGGATGGCCGTCCAGTGCACCCCGAACACCCTGGCCGGGCTGCGGATCGGCGAGAGCGCCCGGCTCGCCACCTCGCTGGTGGTGCGCGAGGACTCGCTCACCCTGTTCGGCTTCGCCGACGACGACGAGCGCGCCCTCTTCGAGGTCCTGCAGGCCGCGCCCGGGGTCGGCCCGCGGCTCGCGCAGGCGATGCTGGCCGTGCACAGCCCGGACGCGCTGCGGGCCGCGGTCGCCGGCGGCGACGAGAAGGCGCTGATCGCGGTGCCCGGCATCGGCAAGGCGAAGGCCGCCAAGCTGCTGCTGGAGTACAAGGACAAGCTCGGCGCCCCGCACGGCGCCGTGCCCGCCCAGAAGCCGGTCGCCACCGGCCCGGCCCCCTGGCACGAGCAGCTGCACGCCGCGCTGGTCGGTCTCGGTTACGCTCCCCGCGAGGCCGACGAGGCCGTCGCCGCGGTCACACCGGAGGCCGAGGCGCAGCAGGTGCCGGACATCGGCGCCCTGCTGCGGGCCGCCCTGCGGGGGCTCAACCGGGCCCGCTGACCGGTCCCGGCGGCCCCCGGACCCGCCTGACCGCCGACGCTTTGACCATCTGACGACCAGTCGTCATGTCGACTTTGGAGCCGCTCCCGATGAGCCCGTACGACACCGACCCCGCCGACCGCCCGGCGGCAGACCGGCTGGTGGGGGCGGCCGCCGACGGCGAGGACCAGGCCGTCGAGGCGGCCCTGCGCCCCAAGCTGCTGGAGGAGTTCATCGGCCAGGAGCGCGTCCGCGAGCAGCTCTCCCTGGTGCTCCAGGCCGCCCGCCAGCGCGGCACCGCCCCGGACCACGTCCTGCTCAGCGGCCCGCCCGGACTCGGCAAGACCACCCTGTCGATGATCATCGCCGCCGAGCTGGGCGCGCCGATCCGGATCACCTCCGGCCCGGCCATCCAGCACGCCGGAGACCTCGCCGCGATCCTCTCCTCGCTCACCGAGGGCGAGGTGCTCTTCCTCGACGAGATCCACCGGATGTCCCGGCCGGCCGAGGAGATGCTCTACATGGCGATGGAGGACTACCGGGTCGACGTCATCGTCGGCAAGGGCCCCGGCGCCACCGCCATCCCGCTCGAACTGCCGCCGTTCACCCTGGTCGGCGCCACCACCCGGGCCGGCCTGCTGCCGCCCCCGCTGCGCGACCGCTTCGGCTTCACCGGCCACATGGAGTTCTACGCCCCCGCCGAGCTGCAGCAGGTGGTGCACCGCTCCGCCGCCCTGCTGGACGTCGACATCGACCCGGCCGGCGCCGCCGAGATCGCCGGCCGCTCCCGCGGCACCCCGCGCATCGCCAACCGGCTGCTGCGCCGCGTCCGCGACTACGCCCAGGTCAGGCACGACGGCCGGGTCACCCGGGAGATCTCCGCCCAGGCGCTGGACGTGTACGAGGTGGACGCCCGCGGCCTGGACCGCCTCGACCGCGCGGTGCTGGACGCGCTGCTGCGGCTGTTCGGCGGCGGCCCGGTCGGCCTGTCCACCCTCGCCGTCGCCGTGGGGGAGGAGGCCGAGACGGTCGAGGAGGTCGCCGAGCCCTTCCTCGTCCGCGAGGGGCTGCTCGCCCGGACACCGCGCGGCCGGATCGCCACCGCGGCGGCCTGGCGCCACCTCGGGATGGCCCCGCCCGTGCAGGGCGGCGGGGCGAAGACGTCCGACCAGGCCGCTTTGTTCCCGGACGGCCGCTAGTCGGCCACCGGAAAACGGGTGCATGCCAAGGGTCGCCACTTTCGGCGGCACACTGGCATGCTTGGCGTTGTCCGTACAGTGCGGGTCGCCTAGACTCCGCCGGACCGCCCCTCTCGACCGACGGGCCGACGTATACCAGGCCGCCGGCCGAGGCGGCCCGCAAAGGACCCTGGCTGTGGCTAATCTCATCATCCTCATCCTCCCGATCGTCGCGATCTTCCTGATGTTCCGCTCGCAGAAGAAGCGGCAGCAGCAGGCGGCGTCGATGCAGGCGACCCTCCAGCCGGGCGCCGGCGTGCGGACGATCGGTGGCATGTACGCCCAGGTCAAGGCGGTCAACGACGAGACCGTCGAGCTGGAGGTCGCCCCCGGCGTGGTGGTGCACTACACCAAGGGCGCCGTCGCCGCCGTGCTGGAGCCGCTCGAGTACGACGCGATCATCAACGGCCGCCCGGCGGAGGCCGACGAGGAGCCGGCCGCCGAGGCCGAGGACGCCGAGAAGCCGCTGAGCCTCGCCAAGGACGCCGAGGCCGACGCCACCGAGACCAAGTAGTACGGTCGGGCCCACCCAGGCCGTGCGGCAACCGGCCGCCGGCCCAGATGACCTCAGGGCCGCCCTGCGCCGCCGTCCCCCGTCCCGCCTCACGCCGGACCGGGGCGCGGCCCGCGGCGGCATGGACAGGGAGAAACGAGCAAGGTGGCAACACCCAAGTCGCGCCAGCGCGACGGTTACCCGGGGCGGGCGCTGGCCCTGATCCTGGTGGTCACCGTCGGACTGGTCGCCCTCATGTTCGGGACGGGCACCAAGACGCCCCGTCTCGGAATCGACCTCGCCGGTGGCACCAGCGTCACCCTGACCGCCAAGTCGGACGACAAGGCCGCGATCAACAAGTCCAACATGGACATCGCGACCGGCATCATCCAGAAGCGCGTCAACGGTATGGGCGTCTCCGAGGCGGAGGTCCAGACCCAGGGTGACAGCAACATCATCGTCAACATCCCCAACGGCGGTGACAAGCAGGCGGCGATCGAGCAGATCGGCACGACTGCCAAGCTCTACTTCCGTCCCGTGGTCGCGCTCGCGCCGACCGGGGTCGACCCCTCGTCGCTGAACACCGGCTCGCCGTCCCCGTCCGGCTCCGCCAGCCCGTCCGCGAGCGCCTCCGGTGCCTCCGCGAGCCCCTCCGGCAAGGCGTCCACCGCCCCCAGCGCCAGCGCCAGCAAGGCCGGCCGCGCGGTGAGCGACGCGCTGAAGGCCGACCCGTCCACCTCCGCGAAGCCCTCGGCCACCGCGTCCGGCTCGGCCTCGGCCGCCCCGAGCGGCGGTGCCACCCCGTCCGCGCCGACCAGCATGAGCCCCGAGCAGCTGACCGCGGCGCTCACCCAGGGCACCGTGCCGGCCGACGTCCAGCAGCAGTTCGCCGCGCTGGACTGCTCCAAGCCGGAGCAGCGCAAGGACTACCAGACCGACCCGAAGAAGAACGCGGTCGGCTGCTCCTACGACAAGGAGCAGGGCGTCTGGTACAAGTTCGCGCTCGGCCCGGTCGCCGTGAACGGCGCCGACGTGTCCAAGGCCTCGGCCCTGTTCGACACCCAGCGGGCCGGCGGCTGGCAGGTCGACCTGTCGTTCAACGACAACGGCTCCAAGGCCTTCGCGAGCACCACCGGCACCCTGGCCACGCAGGCCTCCCCGGCCAACCAGTTCGCCATCGTCCTGGACGGCAAGGTGGTCTCCCACCCGTACGTCAGCCAGTCGATCACCGGCGGCTCGGCCACCATCTCCGGCAGCTTCAGCCAGGAGGACGCCAAGGGCCTGGCCAACGTGCTGAGCTACGGCGCGCTGCCGCTGACCTTCGACATGAGCGACGTCACCACCGTCTCCCCGCAGCTCGGCGGCGACCAGCTGCAGGCCGGCCTGATCGCCGGCGCCATCGGCCTGGTGCTGGTGGTCGTGTACTCGCTCGTCTACTACCGCGGCCTCGGCCTGGTCTCCATCGCCGGTCTGCTGGTCTCGGCGATCCTGACCTACGCGATCATGTGCCTGCTCGGCAGGAGCATCGGCTTCGCGCTGAACCTGCCCGCGGTCTGCGGCGCGATCGTCGCCATCGGCATCACGGCGGACTCGTTCATCGTGTACTTCGAGCGCATCCGCGACGAGGTCCGAGACGGCGCCCCGCTGCGGCCCGCCGTCCAGCGCGCCTGGCCGCGCGCCCGCCGCACCATCCTGGTCTCCGACTTCGTGTCGTTCCTGTGTGCCGCGGTGCTGTACGTCGTCTCGGTCGGCAAGGTCCAGGGCTTCGCGTTCACGCTCGGCCTGACCACGCTGCTCGACATCGTGGTGATCTTCCTGTTCACCAAGCCGATGATCACCCTGCTGGCGCGGCGGAAGTTCTTCGCGAACGGCCACCCGTGGTCCGGCCTTGACCCGAAGCGGCTCGGCGCCCGCCCGCCGATCCGCGGCAGCCGTCGCCGCCCGTCCGCCAACGCCCCCAAGGAGGCCTGACGCCATGTCCCTTCGGAACATCGGCCACCGGCTCTACCAGGGCGAGGTCAGCTTCGACTTCGTCGGCAAGCGCAAGATCTGGTACTCCATCTCGGGCGTCATCGTCCTCGTCGCGGCGATCGGCCTGGCGATGGGCCTGCACCTGGGCATCGAGTTCAAGGGCGGCTCGGTCTACACCGTCCAGAAGCAGGGCCTGACGGTCTCGCAGGCGCAGGACGCCGCCAACCACATCACCGGTGACACCACCGCGCAGGTGCAGAAGACCGGCGACGGCAAGATCCGCATCCAGGTCAGCTCCGAGGAGAAGATCAGCGGCCCCGCGTTCTCCCAGGAGCTCTCCAAGGAGATCGGCGTCCCGACCAAGGACATCGACGCCCAGGTGATCGGCCCCTCCTGGGGCAAGCAGATCTCCCAGAAGGCCCTGCTCGGCCTGGTCGTCTTCATGGTGCTGGTCACCGCCTACCTGGCCATCGCCTTCGAGTGGCGGATGGCGCTGGCGGCGCTGGTCGCCCTGATCCACGACCTCCTGATCACCATCGGCGTCTACGCCCTGGTCGGCTTCGAGGTCACCCCCGGTACCGTGATCGGCTTCCTGACGATCCTCGGCTACTCGCTCTACGACACGGTCGTCGTCTTCGACACCGTGAAGGAGAACACCCGGGGCATCACCAAGCAGAACAAGCGCACCTACAGCGAGGCCGCGAACCTGGGCCTCAACCAGACCCTGGTGCGCTCGATCAACACCACCGTGGTCGCCCTGCTGCCCGTCACCGCGCTGCTGTTCATCGGCGGCGGCATGCTCGGCGCCGGCACGCTGAACGACATCTCGCTCGCGCTGTTCATCGGTCTGGCCGCCGGCGCGTACTCGTCGATCTGCGTCGCCACCCCGCTGCTCGCGCAGCTCAAGGAGCAGACCCCGGAGATGCGCGCGCTCGCCAAGCGCGTCGCGCAGCGCCGGGCCGCGGACGCCAAGGCCGCCGAGGCCGCCGGC